>CAJVYT010000344.1 GCA_913009765.1 uncultured candidate division Zixibacteria bacterium | reverse complement strand
ATAAGTGAATAGACAACAAGATACAAGAAATAGTAGAGTAGATTGTATATTGTTTTTTTTTTTTCAAGCAGAAGACGGCATACGAGATATATCAGTGTGACTGGAGTTCAGACGTGTGCTCTTCCGATCTACTTGATAATCTACAGCAATCCATGAATGACTTTTTAAATAAGTTCACCGCAACTGAAGAAGTAAGTTCTGAAATTGTTCTTGTGACAATTGACGGTGCTTCCATGGATAAATATGGAAGTTGGCCCTGGAACCAAGATAAAATTGCCGACCTTTTAGCAGCAACGGCACAGGGACAACCAAAAGTTATTGCTTTAGATTTTATCTTAGGTGAAGATAACTACCAAGATTCAGCAGGTTATACAGATATATTAGCCGGTCAAATGAGTTGGATAGACAATGTAATTGTACCTTATGATATTGCACTTACAACTTACCGTGACAACAGAACAAATAATCCAAAATACTTATTTGAAAATTCTGTCAGTATTGATAATCCACTTGGCATTATGGATGAGAACTCTTCACTTTTGGTTAGAAAAGTATTCCTCCCCTCGCCGAAAATTTTACACAGCAAGCCAAAACTTGGATTTGACTATACAATGCCTGATGAGGATAGAGTACTAAGACATCATGCAACAGTGATGAATTTTGAAGGTTATTATTATCCCTCGATAGCTCTATCGGCGGCATCGGCATATTTGGGCAAAACAATGGATCAGGTAAAAGTTACTGAAGGGAACAAAATTACAATAGACGGTAAACATACTTTTCCTATAAATACCGAATCGGAGCTATATGTTAGTTTTCCAAAAACAAATAATTTCAGAAAAGTATCCGCAGTAAAAATATTAAATGAAGAAATTGATATTAATACATTAAAGAATAAGTTGATATTAGTAACTGTCGATGACCCCGAAACAAACCAATATTATAAAACCGTCGTAAATAATCAAACATCAAAAAGTTTTATTAGAGCATCTATCATACAAGATATTCTTGATAATAATATTATCAACAGTAAAACAGACTATACACTTTTAAACCTTTTACTATTATTTGCAATAGGCGGACTTTGTGCTTTTGTAATGCCTCAAGTATCTGCAATGTTCAGACTTATTATTTTAGGCGGAGGTTTGATAATTCTTTTGAATGTAAACTATTTCTTATTTACTTCATTTTTGATTCTTCCAAAGACAATATATATCGCTTTAGAATTGATACTCTTTATGATAGCTGCTCCATTTGTCGACTCAGAACTCCTCACAGGAGAAGCAAAACACAGCAGTCCTCTCAAATCAAAAATGCCAAAAGCAATATCTGCCAAACCTACTAAATCCGCAGTTGCCGAAGAACCGGTTCCGGTACGAAAGATTCAAAATAATCCAAACGATCCCGAGAATCAAAAAACTGCTGTGATTGGAGATATTTCAGAAACAGACCATCAGTCAATTGATTTAGACTCATCAGAAGAGAAAACCTCAGCATTTAATTCAAACATTTCCAATTCTGAACCGGAAATTATTGGCGGTGATTCATTCTCTGAATCTGACCAAAACGAAATTGAAAAATTTGGCGATATCAATTTAGATCAATCCGGTTCTCAAAAAACAGAATTGCAACCGTGTGAATTAAAAAAACTAGGTCGGTATGAAATCTTAGGAACTCTAGGTAAAGGTGCCATGGGTCATGTGTATAAAGGTGTTGATCCAGCAATTAACCGTCCGGTAGCCCTAAAAACAATCCGTTTAGATTTTGTGAATGACATTGAAGAGATGGAAGAATTAAAAGAGAGGTTGTTCCGGGAAGCACAGGCAGCCGGTAAATTATCTCACCCCAATATTGTTACAATCTATGATGTTGGATCAGAAGATCAATTACAATATATCGCAATGGAATATCTTGAAGGCAGAACATTAGAAGAATTAATTAAAAAGAAAACAAAATTAAATTATAAGATTATTTCAAAAATCATTTCACAAATATGCGATGCTTTGGAATATGCTCACAACAAAGGTATTGTTCACCGCGATATAAAACCAGCCAATATTATGATAACATCAACGTATGATGTAAAGTTAATGGATTACGGTATTGCTCGTGTAGATTCAAATTCCATGACAAAAACAGGTATAGCGATGGGTACACCAAACTATATTTCCCCGGAACAGCTCAGAGGTCAAAAAGTTGACAGTCGAGCAGATTTGTTCTCGTTAGGTGTTGTTATTTATGAACTGCTTCTTGGAAGACGTCCGTTTAAAGGCGAAAATATTACATCACTTATTTACTCGGTTATGAATCACGATCCTGAAAAACCTTCAAACTTAAACCCGCAGATACCACTTTTGTTTGACCATATTGTAAGTCGAACATTACAGAAAAACCCTGATGAACGGTATCAAAAGGCAAGTGATTTGAAAAACGATTTATCTGATTTCGTAGAATCTTTCAATATAAAATAAATTATTATTATCCATTAAGAGAAAAGCCGTTGATGTGTCATACATCAACGGCTTTTATTTTGCATATAGAAAAATTTTATTCTTCTGTATCCGGGTTTTGAGTTAGAATATCTTCAGCTAAAGATAAAGCTACTCCCGAAAGCATAACCTCAACACCTAACTGAGTAAAGTCAGATGAAATTAAATCTCGGTCTAAGGCAGCATATAAAGAACAGGAGGCTCCCTGTTCAACTACAATACCTGATAAGCGTCCGTCAGATTCAGAAACAAAAGTAATTTCACCTAACTCTTCAGAAATAACATAGCCGGTACAATTATGAAGCTGCAGATGAGAGTTTCCGGTATAGACGACAATAAGCATTCCTCTTTCTTTTCCTAACGAAACTTCCGGGAAAATTTCAAGAGATAAAGAACGTTTGTCCTCATCATTTACAACCTTCAAGCGAAAACGGTCAGATTCTTCTGAAAATTTTTCAGCTTGCAGAACATTATTGATTTTCTCAGCATCTACAAGTGAAAACTTATTACCTTTATGAAAATTATCGTTCATAAATTAATCTAACTTATTTGTTTTGGTTGTTGTCTTTATTGTTGTCTTTATTATTGCTATTGTCATTTTTATCAGAGTCATCAATAGAACCTTTCAGTTCATTTGTTGTATCTTTCATAGCTGTTTTAAACTCTGAAATACCTTTCCCTAATCCTTTTGCGATTTCGGGAAGTCTTTTTGCTCCAAAAAGCAAAAGAATAGCTAAAAATATGAGGATCATTTCTAAAGGACCCATGCCAAACATTTTACACCTCCTGAGGTGAGCTAACTATTATAAATACCACCATCTAAAATAGATAATAACTAATATAACTACAAGCATCGACATAAAATTTATTTTTAATTTTAAGCCGATAGTAAACGCAATTGTATATAAATCAACTTTTACCGTATCAAATCCAATAGGAATAGACTTGGTAAAAACTGTTTTAGCAGCACCATCAGGTAAAAACGTACCGGCGATATCGCCAACCAATCCACCTAAGACTGCTCCAAGTATTAAAGCAACAATAATAAATGTAGTTTCTCTTCTTTTCAAACTACCCGCCTATCGATATTTTTGGAAAACTCCATTTGCAGTGATTCAAACAATTTAAGACCATCAGTAGACCCAAGAAGTTTCTCAACAGCTCTCTCAGGATGAGGCATCATACCGAGAACATTGCCTTCTTTGTTCATAATTCCTGCAATATTATGTATAGAACCATTTGGATTACTTTGATCGTTGATAATACCATTTTCATCACAGTACCTGAAAACTATCTGATTATTATTTTCAAGTGTTTTAATATCACCGTCAAAGTTATAATAATTCCCTTCGCCATGAGCAATAGGGATTTTTAAAACATCTCCTTTTTTACAAGCAGATGTAAACACTGTTTCATTATTTTCTACCTGTAAATAAATATATTTACAACTAAACCGCAGATGACTATTACGAATTAATGCACCCGGTAAAAGCCCTGACTCTGTTAATACTTGAAAACCGTTACAGATACCAATTACTTTACCACCACTATTAGCAAATTTAATAATAGACTCCATAATAGGAGAAAATTTAGCAATAGCCCCGGAACGTAAATAATCACCATAGGTAAAACCACCCGGCAAAATAATAACGTCGGAGTTCATTAAATCATTTGATTTATGCCAAAGAAATTCAACATCCTCGCCGACTACATGGCGAACAGCGGCATAGGCATCATAATCACAATTAGAACCGGGGAACGTTACAACACCAAACTTCATTAGTTTTTCTCCACCGTAAAGTTTTCGATCACCGGATTGCTAAGTAATTTTTCACAAACTTCATTTACTTTGCGGTCAATATCAGTCGCATCATCTTTAATTTCGAGTTCAAAGAACTTTCCGAAACGAACAGAGATAAAATCGTCATAACCCATCTGTTTTAATGATTTATTGATAGTCACACCCTGCGGGTCTAAGACACCATCTTTGAGACGAACATATACTGTTTTTTTATTACTCATCATCTATCCTTCTATCAGTCTTTCTTCTTTCAGGCTCTTTACCGGTAACTTTGCCAACTCCTGTATACAACAAATCATACACTTGTTGAACCATACCATATAATATATATAAAGCAAAAAACGGAAACAATAAAAGTCTTGGTTTTATTATAATAATTATTGCTGCAATAACCAATAGACCTAATTTCCTCTTTGCTTGCGGAGTTTCAAATTTATCAGGAAAAGCGTCATATTTGACTTGTGAGACCATTAAAAAAGCAAAAAGAATGACCATTGTGATTAAAATTTCACTGTATTGTAAACTGCCCCAGATTTTATACGAAAATATTATGTAAGTAA
>CAJVYT010000343.1 GCA_913009765.1 uncultured candidate division Zixibacteria bacterium | reverse complement strand
TGGACTTGCTCTCGATGATACCGGATTTAATATCAATATTAAAGAAAATATAGCAGTATGCCTGGGAACCACGGTTGGTTCAACCCAGGTAATCGAAAAAATAAATGATAAATTATTGTCGGATGATACAAACTCAGGTCTTGATACTCTCTTCAATCAGTTAAATACAAATTCAACACCATCATCTGTGTCCCGATATTTCGACTTTAACGGACCCATCTATCTGTTCTCAACCGCTTGTGCCGCAGGTAACTATGGAATTGGATATGGAAGTGACCTCATCAAATTAGGAAAAGCAGATACAGTAATTGCCGGAGGTTTCGAGCCGTTTTCCCGGATTTCATTTACCGGCTTCAATCAATTCTCGGCAATAGCTCCAGAAAAATGCCAGCCCTTCGACAAGAACAGAAAAGGTATGATGGTCGCTGAAGGAGCAGGGATATTAATCCTTGAGTCACTTGATCATGCGCTTGTTAGGGGAGCTACTATTTATGCTGAAATCCCTGGTTATGGTCTCAGCTGCGACGCCAGGCACATGACAAATCCGTCTGTTGAAGAGATTTCCGTCTGTATGAGAAAGGCGATGGCAGAGGCCGGGATAACAATTGATGATGTTGATTACATAAGCGCACATGGTACCGGCACCGTGGCAAATGACAGGACGGAATGTGCTGCAATCAGGGAGGTATTTGGTGAGCGGTCAATACAGATCCCCATAAGCTCCATTAAATCAATGTTGGGGCATACTATGGGTGCGGCGTCTGCTATTGAAGCCATCACGTGCGCCCTTGCCATAAAAAATGATATAATTCCACCAACCATAAATTACGAGACGCCGGACTCCGAGTGCGATATAGATTGCGTCCCAAATGAGGCAAGGAAACATGTTGTAAATATTGCCATGAATAATTCATACGCATTTGGGGGCAATAATGCATCTCTGGTTTTGAAGAAATTTAGTAACCATTTAGCCGCAGATTAGCGCAGACAAACACGGATATAATTAGATTGGACAGGATGGACGGGATAACAAAAAGAAATAATCATTATGTTAATCATATTGATCCTGTCCAAGAAAAAGATACTCAATGCATAACTTATGAGAAACAATAGTCAAAACACATACGATGCCATTATAATAGGCGCCGGAATAGGCGGACTCGTCTGCGGTTGTTACCTGGCTAAAGCGGGGATGAAAGTGCTTATTGCCGAACAGCATAACAAGCCGGGTGGTTATTGCTCTTCTTTCAAAAGAAAGGGGTTTACATTTGATGCAGCAGCCCATTCATTTGGAAGTTATCGAGCGGGTGGTAATTTTCGCAATATTATGGCTGATTTGGGTATTAATGAAACTTTAAAAATAAAAAGGGCTAATCCGTCAGACATCATTATAACTCCAGACTTTAAGATCAACTTCTGGAATGATACCAGAAGAACCATTTCAGATTTAGTTAAAATGTTTCCCGAAGAAAAAAAGAACATTAAAAAATTTTATAATTATTTTACCTTACAAAAGTCAGCAAATATATTCGATATTACAAAACTAAAAGACAAGTCATTTGCAACTTTTATTCAATCTTTTTTCACAAATAAAAAATTAGTAAATTCTCTATCTTTCCCGATTTTTGGTAATGGTGGTTTGCCGCCATCATTAATTCATTCTTTTACAGGAACAAAAATATTTAGTGAGTTTTTAATAGATGGGGGTTATTATCCTGAAGGTGGCATGCAGGAGTTACCAAATGCTTTTGTCAACTTCATTAAACAGAATAATGGGAACATATTGTTTAATAGCAAAATTAATAAAATTATAATCAATAATAATACTATTACAGGCGTAAAAATAGAAAACAGATCGATTATTTTTTCCAAATATGTCATTTCAGCATGTGATGGAATGCAAACATTTAGAACCTTAATCGGTAAAAAATATATAAATAACAATATACTAAAAAAACTCCGTAGCATGATTCCATCCTTGTCCACATTTATTCTATATATTGGCATTGATAGGCCATTCAAGAATCTCCCGGCACCTGGGACGAATATATGGCACCTTTCATATTATGATTTAGAAAAAATGTATTATCACACGAAGCGAGCAGATTTCAATAAAGTAGGCGGATATATGTTCAGACTTTCACCTGATAAAAAAACAATCCTTGCATTTTTTCATGCACCATTTAAAAATACTTCTTTTTGGCAGCAAAACAAGGAGAAAACTACACATGACTTTTTAAATAGAATTGAAAAACTTATTCCTGAACTTAGAAAACATATCGCGTACATAGATGCAGCTACGCCACAGACTTTATACAGGTATACTATGAATTATAAAGGTGCAGATTATGGTTGGGAGCCCACATTATCACAGTTATTCCATTTCGATTTTCAAGATTATTCTTTAATTAAAGGATTTTACTTGACCGGCCATTGGACCGCCAAGACACATGGAATTCCCGGCGTTTCTTATTTGGGTAGAAATACAGCCAAATTGATATTAAGACAGGAAAAAATTAATATATAATACAACGCTGATGGAAAAAGAACATTTCATAAATGAAAAAGTAAATAAACTAATACAATTTTGGGTTGGCTGGGCAGTCTTCTTTGGTGGTATCTTCTTTGTTGTATTATCGCTAATGGACTATATTGCTACGCCTGAGAATTTCAAAGATTTCTTAAAGTACAGATTTCTCGGAGCATTTTCCTTTTGTATTATCTTCCTCTTAAATCTCAGAAAGATTAAAAGAACTTATCAATTATTCCTGATTTATGTTGGTGTCATTATTTCAACATTTATTATCGAATATATGATTTTACATTTTGGAGGTCACTCGTCAACGTATTATGCTGGTATTTTTATACTTATAATGGTCGTTGTTGGTTTTATCCCTATTGGTTTAAAACATTCAATTATTTTATCTCTCATTGCCTTATCAATATTTGTAACACCAATTTTATTATTTGATAAATCAATTGACTTTAGATATTTTTCTATGCCTATATTCTTCTTATTATCCACTTTTACAATAGCTAACGTTTGGAGATATCTCAGTCAAAAGAGACTAATTAGTGAATTAAGCCTTCAATACGACCTTGACCAGGAAAAAAACAAGCTCAAAGACTATTCCTCCCAACTCGAAGATATGGTTGAGGAGCGTACCAAAGCACTTCGAAAATCAGAAACGATGCTGAAAAGTCTGTATGAAAATGCCAATGACGGAATTGTCATTACTGATACTGAGGGGGTTATCATTGATGTTAATAAGCGGGCTGCCGAGTTGCACGGTTTTGATAATGCCCATATGAAGGGGCTGAACGTAGCAATACTTGAACTCGAAAAAAACAGGGCGGTCTGGGACGAAAGGAGGAAGCGGCTTCTGGACGGAGAGGCACTCATATTTGAAACCGAACATTACAGGAAAGACGGGAGCGCCATAGCTTTTGAAGTTAGTTCAAAGGCCATTACATTGGAGGGTGAGACATTTATACAGTCACTATACAGGGACATTTCTGAAAAGAAAAGGCTCTTTTCTCAACTGCTTCACTCCCAGAAAATGGAATCGATCGGCACTCTCGCTGGTGGGATAGCCCATGATTTCAATAACATCCTTACATCGATCCTGGGTTTTACGGACCTGATACTCGAGTCGGAAAGTCCTGCGCCCGGGATAGCTTCAAAATTACGGGTTATAGAATCCTCTGCCAGAAGAGGGTCGACACTGGTATCAAAGTTACTCAGCTTTGCAAGGAGGGGACATATCGAACCGGTTCCTTTTGACCTGAACGCCGTTATAGAGGGTACGCTGGAGATGCTGTCCAGGATCATCCCAAAGGATATAATAATACAGAATGAAGCGAGTCCTTCGCTTCTGCCTGCCAAAGGGGATGTCGGCCAGATTGAGCAGGTCATGATGAATTTGATAATAAATGCAAGGGATGCAATGCCGCATGGCGGTACCATTACGGTAAAGACGGATATGTCAGAGCTTGATTCGGAATCATTGAGCATATCAGCTGGAATAAGAAAAGGAAAGTATATCAAATTAACTCTCAGCGACACCGGCCAGGGAATCCCGCGGGAAAATATCGGCCGCATTTTCGAACCTTTTTTTACGACAAAAGAAACAGGCAAGGGGACGGGACTTGGTCTCGCAATGGTTTACGGTATAGTTAAAGAGCATGGGGGGTACATAACAATCGACAGCAGGATCGATGAGGGGACCACTTTCGACATTTATATCCCTGCATCTGAAAAACTCATTATGCACGCCGGCATGGAGGAAGGAAAAGAAAGTATCCTGGCGACTGGCAAGATACTTGTCATTGATGACGAGATTCCCGTGCTTGAGCTCATTAAACAGACTCTTCAGAAAAACGGTTTTGATGTAATCGTATTCGATAATCCCGTTCGAGGTCTTGATTATTTCAGGTCGAACAGTAATAGAATTGACCTGGTAATTAGCGACATTGTTATGCCGTCGATGAGCGGAAATGAGGTAATAGAAAGCCTGAGAGAAATAAATGAGGATGTAAAGATTATCGCAACGACAGGGTTCAGTGAAACGCTTCGCGATATCAAGATTGATGCTTTCCTCAAGAAACCCTTTCAGAGTTCCAGGCTGCTCTCAATCGTAAAGGAAGTCATGGTTACAAAATGAGGCTCTTCAGGGAAAAAGCATAACTATTGGCCACAGACGAGCACGGTCTAAAGGCTCAAGAAAAGAGGTTCTTTCTCATTTCAAGTGGGTAAACTGTCACCCTGAGAGTAAATTACTGTCACCCTGAGCCCTTCGGCTACCGTTATTCCAGGCCTGTCGCTTTTTTTGTCACCCTGAGCCCTTCGACTACAG
>CAJVYT010000342.1 GCA_913009765.1 uncultured candidate division Zixibacteria bacterium | reverse complement strand
CCATTATACCGAAGTCTGTGAACCCGATAACATTTCCTGGCATGGCGAAGAGGTTTCCCGGATGAGGGTCACCATGGAAAAAACCATCGATATAGACCTGCTGGAGATAGGCTGATGCGATGTTGAACGCGATTTCTTTGTTGTCAAGTCCTGTGGACTCAAGCCCATCGAGATCGTTTATCTTAATTCCTTCGATGAACTCAAGTGTGATGATGCGCCGGCTGGAAAGTTCATCCATCACTTTTGGTATATAAACATAGTCAACGGTTTCAAAGTTCTTTGCGAAGCGTTCTACGTTTCGAGCCTCGCTGAGAAAATCAAGCTGCCGTTCAATAGCATAAGCGAATTCTTCGACTATTGCAACAGGATCATAGATATCTGATTTGATGATCTGCTCGCCTGCAAGCCTTGAAAGGTCAAGCAGGATTTCCATGTCTGTGTCAATGGTTTTTGCAATCCCTGGTCGCTGAACCTTCACGGCAACACTTGTTCCATCCCTCAGATTCGCTCTATGCACCTGCGCGATAGACCCGCTTGCAATAACTTCGGGTGAAAAATATTCAAAGAACTCTTCGATTTCGCCGCCAAGCTCTTCGTGTATAATCGCGCGGACCTCTTCAAAGGGAAAAGGCTGCACATGGTCTTGAAGCTTCTCAAGCTCAGTTACATATTCAAGGGGCAGGATATCAGGGCGCGTGCTCATCCACTGACCGAACTTAACTGCAGTAGGACCCAGCTCCTGAAGGATAAAGCGTACACGCATAGGCTTTGATACATCCTCACCCTTCGCAATAGGCTCAAAAACCTTTGAGCCAAAGGGAAGAACCCCCTCGAACTTCTTCACAACAGATCCAAAGCCATGCCGCATAAGCACACGCATTATCTGCTCATAACGCTTAATATGGCGATACCGCCTCCCTATATCAGAGATAAGATCACCGTTCTTCTTTGAGAGCCTTTAATATCTTCTTTTCAAGACTGTTTATCCTGGATTCAAGAGAGCTCAAATCTTTTTTCTGCGGAACACCCAGCTCGGACACAGCCTTCTTCACCTCAGATCGGATGCTGTCATTGAGCTTAGCGCGCTCTTTTTTACTCTCCTCTATAAGCGAGGACACAGCCTTTTTACTCTCCTCTTTTGTAATCTTGCCCTCAGATACTGCTTCGCGGACAAACTCCTCGATCTTCTCCTCAGTTAGAACTGCAAGCCCAATCCCATACAAGCCCAGTGTTCTCAGTTTTTCCATCATAACAACATGCCTCCTAATCTATATCTACTTAAACTAACATTTATTATCGCGTTAATCGATATTAAGCCTTCCTATTCTTTTGCGCTTTACCGATGAGGGTGCTTTTTGTAAGGGTTCTACCGCCCTTTTCAATATAGTGTTGAAGGTTTTTCAGCCTGCCGTCCCGGTGCCATCTACGAATATTTTTTTGCCCGATGATTTCGACGGCCTCATCTATGTTTTTAAACGGGATATGCTCCGACTCCACCCCTAGATACTCAACTGTAAAACCTGTCTTTTCAAGCACACATCGCATCTCGCCGACAGAGTAGGAAAACCTCGACCGCCTCCCACCCTCGATCAAATGATCAGAGTGAAAACAGGCAAATACAAATTTACCTTTTTTTGGAAGCCAATGATAGTTGTTTTCAACAATTCGATTTGACATGCAGAGATGAGACACAATCATGTCAATTTCACCGAGCACCGTTAAGTCTGTGTTTTCAGCGTCCAGCACGTAAAATGAAGTATTATCCTGCGCCCTCAATTTCGCAGCATTTATCGCCTTCTCTGAGATGTCGATTCCCACAACACTCTTCGCCTTCTCAGCGACTATGAAGCTAAGCGCCCCAGATCCGCAGCCCATGTCCAGAATAGTGTAATCATCAACAGGTTCTTCAAATATGAGTTTGACCAGAGTTTTGTTCACTTGTCCGTGGGGCATATCGATAGGTCACGCGGACAGAAGATAAATATTTCGAAAGAATTAAATGCACAAAAGACCGATATAGAGGCATGACAAATCTTGGGGAGGATATGGAAAAAATCTTGGCTGTCTTTAAAAAATGAATCGAGTTTTACAGAGAGGCGGCAGATGAGGTAACCGACCCCAAGGGAAGGCAGACACTCCAGTTTCTTGCAAACGAAGAAAGGGATCACTGGAGCTTTATTGTGGACTTGAAGCATTCTTTTGAGAGTGGAAATGAGTCCTCAGCAAAAAAGATAATCAATAAACGCTCCGAATCCAAAGCCCACTCTACAGTTTTCCCTAAGATGGAAGATTTCTCTGAAAAGATAGCGGAGAGCAAGGGTGACGAAAAGATACTCGAGGAGGCCGAGGAGATTGAGAAGCGCTCCATCGAGTTCTACACAAGCGCCATGGCTGATGTTAAAGATAGGGATTACAGGGATATCTTCAACATCCTGATAAGAGAGGAAAATGGGCACCTCCAGCTTGTCCAGCAGATGAGAGACTACATGACTCTACACGGAGTCTGGAGCGGGCTTGAGGATTACTTTGCAAACGAATGAACCAATATCGAAAATGTCTTAACAGTAAATAAAAATTACAATTTCTCTGAATGGAAGGATGAACTATTAAAAGAATGCAGTATTCTGCCCATTTCATCTCGCATTATTAGGCAAATATATTTTTTATTAACAGACAATCTATATATTCTCCTTATATCAAGTTCCAATTGATGGTCCAAATTTTCTGGACTGACAATAGAAATCACGTCTAACTCAGATAAATCCGTGTTGTGAAGAAATTGTCTTATGAGAGAGTCTTTTGATTCCCGGTTCATTCTTCCTGATTTCCCAAGAAAAGAAACATAAACTTGACGTCTTTTGTAATCAGTTTGGCCACCAATATCAAATAATTCATGCCCATGATGCGGGCCACCAGTATTTCCAACATAATGGCCAAGAATGTACTTCATACATATTTTGTACAAATCTTCCTTAACATATATGCACTCTCTACATTCATCAGCGGTTGGGTGGCTTTTACATTTTTCCTTCAATTCATTCAATTGTTTAATTAGTTCTTTATGCGATTGTTGAGATATGGTCTCAATATCTTTGAAAAATCCAAGTTCATCGAACTCAATTCGGTTGAAGTGACTAACCCTAGAAAGTGATTTATTACAAATTTCACTTTCCCTTGATGGTTCAATAGCTTGATTATAAGGTCCCCAATCAACTTTCTTAAGAGATTCTTTCAATGGTAGTGCGAAATCAGGTTCAATCATACAAGCAAATCCTAAATCGCCAAAAAGCCTCTCTTTAAAAAAAGGGTCATTTTCTTTATTCTCAGCTATTGGGCCATTCTTTATGATGTTGTGAACTATTGCTTTCATCTTATTTTTTTTCTTTTTCCTAAACTTATTTTATCATTAACTACAACTCCCGTTACTTTTTGGGCCGATCCCCTCCCACTTATTCTCACTTTTTCTTTGTTGACTGAGAAACCTTCCTCTTCAATAATACGATATATTATTTTTTTATATCGAGGAATCTTTTTATTGCCTGATATCGTTATATCATCAGCGTACCTAGAATAATTGAGACCCCTTTTCTCGCAAAATTTTGATAACCTATTATCCATTCCCCAAGCTATTAAATTAGATATCATTGGGCTAGTTGGGGCACCTTGTGGAAGTCTCCAGTTAAAAGCGCATATCTCACTTAACGTATGTGAAATCTCACTATTATAACCAACACTTCGAAATAAACCTTCAATTCTTTTCAACGTTATACTAGGGAAAAAATCTTTGATGTCAATTCCAAGTATTAGCTTTTGGCCTACATGAACGGAAGCATTAGTTGCAATTGATTTATCACGCACAAAGCCATGGGCATATATTCCAGCGTTTAGTTTATATAAAATATTATTCAGAATCCATCGTTGAATAAGTTTCATAGTTTTCGACGGAGCGTCTATTGATCTCAACCCCCCATTTTTCTTAGGTACTTTGAAGGAAGAATATGCAGTTTTTTTATTTTTTATAAATAGACGAAATTGTGGACGTGAAATCTCTATCTGATCAGCGAGATGGTCCACATTAAAAATATAAGGTAAATTGTTCTTTTTTAATATTTTAAAAGATGTGAACTGGAGATTATTATCTTCTTCAGATAAGGGGGGATTTATTGATTCTATGAATGGAAAAAAATGTTCATCAGTTAATATCATCTCTAACACACGTTTTCCCACCATTATGGATAAATTTAAGTTGCCCTTACTAAGCGCTGGGCGCTTACATATTAGGATAGAAAAGCCGAAGGCTCTATCCTGATGTGCAAGTGCATAGGGCTTGCCATTTGCCTACTATGCCATTTGCGTAGTGTAACACCACACATCATCCTCTGCCGAGAATGAATTCAAACTAAGGGCAACTTAATACTCTAATTATTTTAATAATATATAAATTCTACGAAATTATATTAAAAAATTCGTATTAAGCGTTTATTGTTCATTTAATGAAATAACCACTACTTTGCAAACGAATGAACATTCGCTGAAAAAAATTGTCTGATCTTGAAAGATTATTATAAAAGAAAAAAAAGGGGGCTGAAAAGCACTCCTGATAATATTAGGAGGCCTTTCAAAAGAATATTTGGGCTTGACGGTTTTACATCATAGGTGGCATGCCACCCATACCGCCCATTCCCGGTGGCATTCCGCCCGGAGGCATACCTCCGCCTGCGCCGCCTCCAAGACCAGAGGCCTGAATAACGTCGTCGATTCGAAGAATCATCACTGCAACCTCACTTGCAGAATCCACTGCCTGAATCTTCACACGCAGAGGCTCGATAACACCTTCAGCAGCCATGTCCTTTATCTTTCCGT
>CAJVYT010000341.1 GCA_913009765.1 uncultured candidate division Zixibacteria bacterium | reverse complement strand
GGGTGGAGAGGGGGAGGGGGGGAGGGGGGGGGGGGCGGGGGGGGGGTGTGATGTGTGGTTTTTTTTTTCAAGCAGAAGACGGCATACGAGATATATCAGTGTGACTGGAGTTCAGACGTGTGCTCTTCCGATCTAGTGAATCTAAATTTTCGGAGTTTGGTTTTATGTTCGCCATAAAGATAAAAAAACGGTCTGTTTCATCTTTTGAAATATCAGATGCAAAACTAACACCGCCAACGCCAAGACTGTTCCATTCCGAAATAATCGCATCTGCTCCAGAAAGTCCGGAACCATTAAAACGTACCATCAGTTCATTTACAAAAAATCTTCCTGATATATTTTTTAAATCAGCAGAGCCAAATTTTTTCAGTAGAGGCTTTATTGATTTATAAAATTTTTCCGACTGATGCTGAAATGTTTTATTATTTTTATCTACCAAACGGGCGGTTTTATACAACACAAAAAATGTTGCCAAAAAACGTTCTTCTTCTTTACTGGCAATAGTTCTGAGGGCATCAGATGCTGTAGCTGTTGTCATGAGAGTTCACCTCCATACATATATTCACGCCGTTTTTGTAGTGTCTCTTGTGCCTGTTTTTTTATTGAAGGACGAATGGAACGGCTTAGTTTGAGAAGTTCCTGTTCACACTTATCAGATTTATTTATCACTAACGCCTCAAAAGCTGCATAACGAAAAAATGTTATTTGAGAATCATTGAGCACATTTATTCGTTTTATTAATCTAACTAAATATTCAACAGCATATTCACTCCCTAATTTTGAATACGCTTTTAAAAGTGCCATCTGGTCAGACTGCTCGTTGATTATAAAAGTGCTGTCATTGATAATTTCCGTTATGGTATCAAACGCCGGCTTACCGTTTCTGGACACAATAGATTCTATTGCCTGATTGCGAATTTTTTGGCTGGAATCAAATGCTGCCCGTTTAAGAATTTCCAATACTTTTTCTGAAGGGGAATCTTTTAGAGAAGTAACTAAAGCAAGACGTACTTTTTCATCACGATGGTCAGCGAGTTTTGATAAATACGACAATGATTTTTTATCGCCGATTTGTGATAAAATTGTAATCGCATTGCAAACAACATCTGACCGTTTATCATATATCCCCTTACCGACAAAATCAATATTATTTTTGCCATTTTCAGCAAGATATTCTACGAGACACTCTTTGTGAGGTTGATGTATAACGGTACTTAACAAATCAGTAATATTATTGAGTGCTTCCCATGAAAAATTTGAGAGATACTTTTTTAGTTCAATACTGTTAATATCTTCAAAATTATTTAATGCCTCTGACAATACGGTAAGCCGTTCACTTGACCCTGCTGTTACCGATGCATCTTTCAACCGTTCAGCCCAAAGTGGCTTTTGAGTTCTTATTTTTTTCTCCAAAGCATTGATGTATGAAAGAATAATCGACGATTCGGCAAGTTTGCCATGAGAAATAAATTCGGTCATTATTTTTTCACATATTGTAACTGTTTCGTAAAACATACTCATTTCATTTTCTTGATGAAGCAGTTCTTTTAAGAGTTTTGCCGTTGATTCATAAGGGTCGAAATCAGCATCTTTTTCTAAAATAGCTTGAATTGTTTTTTCATCTTCTTGGGATATTTCAAAACTTTCATTTAATATCATGGTTGTATCAGGGACAGCATTTGAGGTATGCGGAAGGTCATTAAGCCCCATAGCCGATGCTGCCTCGGCTGTACGGAAAACTTCATCATCTATATCAATTTTAATCGCTGTTAAAGCATTACCGGTAAAAGGAGCCGGTGAAGAAAAAATAGAAAGGTCATTGTTCTCTTTTTTATCGGTATTGAATAAATCAGAATTATCATCAAGGGTAACCTCTTCAATTCGGTCTCTGTCCTGCGGTAAAAATATTTGCTGATAATCCGTTGAATCATCAACAGCAAACTGCGACCCTTGTATTTGGTCGGCTCTGTTTTGAGCAGATATAAAATCCTGCAGATTAAATCCCTCATCGTAATCTGTAAGTGCTATATCTTCTAAAGTTCTAAATTTAATTTGTGAGATAGATGATTCCCACATCAATGATAATAAATCGAGCGACTTGTCATTGGAGTTTATATACGCCTTAATGACATCTAAAAATCGATATATTTCATCTACAAACAAACCGTCACACAATGTCATTTGGGTTATACCGGCATCATAAAATATTGCTGCTAAGTTATCTTCTATTGACTTACTTTCATAGATAATCTCATTTTCATAAATCAACGTTTCTGCATCAACATTAAATGACATAGCACCGTAATCTTCTAACAAAGATTCTAATTTTTCAGCAAATGAACGGCGTAATGAAGCAGGCAGAGGGTTATCTTCAGGATAGAGTGTAACTACTTTGATAACCTTAAGAAGGTCTTTTAAGATAAAAGTTATATCACGTATTTTACTGTTTTCTGCCATATCTACACACCTAAATGGTTTAATTATATATCGACAAAATCAGTCTTTTTATGAATATTTCATAAAAAAAAACCCGTCCACCAGAGCGGACGGGATTTTTTGTGCTTTAATTGATACTTTTATAACAATTCTATTTTATGTCTGCCTTTTTTTACAGGTTTTGTTGCATTACGACTGTCAAAAACAGCTTTTGAATGTTTGACAATAAAGTCGTAGTCATAATCGGTATGGTCTGTTAAAATCATAACCAAATCCGCCTGCTGCAGCAGTTTTGCTGACAATTTTGTTGATTTATACGTTTTTGATTCAATATAAAATGACGGAACATACGGGTCATTATACTGAATTTTCGCCCCTTTATCTTCAAGCAGTTTGATAACATCCAAAGCCGGCGATTCTCTCATATCCTGAATATCTCTTTTATATGCCACACCCAATGCAACGATTTTTGATTTGTTAATCGACTTGGCAAACCTGTCATTTAACAAATCAGCAATTCTGTCAACTACATATTCGGGCATGTGACTGTTGACATCACCGGCAAGCTCTATAAAACGGGCAGAATAATTAAGAGATTTTAACTTCCATGACAAATAATGCGGGTCAATCGGAATACAATGTCCGCCTAACCCGGGACCGGGGTAAAACGGCATAAAACCAAACGGCTTTGTTGCGGCGGCATCTATAATTTCCCACACATCAAGACCCAATCGGTCACACATAAGAGCTACTTCATTTACTAATCCAATATTGACCGAACGAAATGTATTTTCTAAAAGTTTGACCATCTCTGCTGATTGTGTCGATGACACCGCATGGATTTTAGAAATTGTCTGTTCATAAAATACTTTTGCTGTTTCGGTACATACGGCTGTTATTCCGCCAACAACTCGTGGAGTATTTTTAGTCGTATAGTTTAGGTTTCCCGGATCAACACGCTCGGGTGAGAAAGCTAAGAAAAAATCAACACCGACTTGTTTTTTGTTTTCAGAAAGTATCGGAAGAATAAGTTCTTCAGTTGTTCCCGGATAGGTTGTTGATTCCAAAACGACTAAAGCACCATTTTTAAGATACTTTTTTATTGAGTCAAGAGCTGCTAAAATATAACTGACATCAGGGTCTTTTGTTTTTGAAAGAGGGGTCGGAACACAGATTGAAACTGTATCCATTTTTGAAATCAGTTTCCAATTGGTTGTTGCTTTGAATTTTTTTGAATCAATAATCTCTTTAACCGCAGAATTCGGAATATCGTCAATATCTGATTTTCCTGAATTAAGCAAATCAACTTTCTTTTTTGAAATATCAAAACCAACAACGGAAAAACCTTCCCGTGCTAATTCAACAGACAAAGGAAGTCCTACATAACCCAAGCCGACAATAGCGACTTTAGCTTTCCGTTCTTTAATTTTACTAATGAGTGCATTTGATGCTTTTTTTGATGCTTTATTATTGTTTGCCATGCTATCTTTCTCCCGAATCAATCTTTATTCGTTCGGTTTTGTTTTTTCTCTCCAGTAGTCTAATGAATTCAGTAGGGTATTGTCAATTTTATATTTTGGTTTATACCGAATTTCTTTTTTAGCTTTACTGTAATCACCACATATAATAGGTATATCGTTTTTTCTGAAAAATTTCTTATCTATTTTTATAGTTATTTTTTTGTGAGATAATTTTAAAAGTTTATTCAAGACAGCTTGAATCGAAATTGCTTTCCCCGAACAAAGCTGATACACGGCACCCTCTTTGCCTTTTTCTGCCATCTGGCGGTATCCGCGGACAATATCACGAACGTCGGATAAATCTCTTTTCACGGATAAATCGCCAACTTTCATAAGCGGTTTTTGTTGTCCTACCTCAATCATCGCAATTTGCTTACAAAATGACGGGATAACATAATTTTCATTCTGCCCCGCCCCTGAATGATTAAATGCTCTGGCAATAACAACCGGAAAATTATATCTGCTGTGATACAGTTTACAAAGATGTTCGGCTGCAACTTTTGAAATACCATACGGTGATATAGGATTTAAACGGTCATCTTCTGTAAGAATTTTAGCTTTTGGGATGAACTTACCATAACAATCCGATGATGAGATAAATATAAACTTCTGTAGATTTTTCAACTCTACAGATGCTTCAAGAATATTTAATGTTCCATTAAAATTTATATTATATGTCAATCGTTCATGGGAAAATGATTGTCCAACCGATGCAAAAGCCGCCAGATGAAATATGTAATTTGGCTGCAATTTTTGAATAAGTTTTGATACTTTTGATTTATTTAAAATATCAAGTTTGTAAAGTTTACAACTTTTTTTTAGAATTTTAATAGATCGGAAGAGCACACGTCTGAACTCCAGTCACACTGATATATCTCGTATGCCGTCTTCTGCTTGAAAAAAAAAAAAATAAATAACATGTATGACAGATAGATTTA
>CAJVYT010000340.1 GCA_913009765.1 uncultured candidate division Zixibacteria bacterium | reverse complement strand
CATCACCCCTATAAAGATCTTTTCCCTCAAAAAGTTTATAAGCATGTTCGGTATTTACTTCAACAGTATCTATCTTTTCATTTTTCAAATAGGTTGTAAGCAGTTCGTCATGATTTGACCTATCTATTCTCAAGACAAAACGAAATATAAATTTTTCTAATTCGCCTAATGTAAGATGTTTTTCAAATGCCAAAACTTTTATATCAAGCATCTGCATATATTTTATAATTTCTTCATTAAAAACAGAATCTTTCAGGCGAATATTTAAAATATACAAATATCCTTTATGCAGATTGAAATTTATATATTTTTTATATCTGAAAATTTTATCGAAAAGTAAAAATGGTTTCTGTATCGCTTTTTTTGATAAAGGATGAGTAGAGCCGTAAATTGCAGCTTTTTTACAAGCCATAGAAAATTCTTTTACAACAGCATGTACTTGTTCGTTAATGTTTGTATGTAAAATTGATTCAATCGTTTGCTTTTGTTTGTCTTTCATTTCTCACTCCGAAACAAGTAATCATTCCTTTATCTGTTACTACAAAGATATACTGCCCATTAGAAACCGGAGCAAAAGAAACCGCACCAAGCAGTTTTCTCTTTTCAATTAAAGCTCCATCGGATGCATCCAGTAAATAGAAATCACCTGTTTTACTTCCGAAGACAACATACTTCCCAACTTTCAACACCGAGGCTGTAACAACATTAACAGCATCAAATCGCCAATTAATTCTGCCGTCATCAACCGACAGAGAAATTACTTCACCTCCGCTTTGCCCGACAATAAGAGAACTTCCCGAAACAGCAACTGCCCCCCAAGAAACAGCACCGGTTTTGGTTTGCCAAATAATATGACCGTCACTTATATCAATTTTATATACGATACCTGTGATATCGCATGTATAAATTGATTTATCAAACGCCAATGATGTCACCACCGGATTATCTAAAGCAACATATAAAATTTGTTCGCCATTCTTTGGATCTACCGCAAACAACCCACCTTCTTCTGAAACCTGCCAGACGGATTTCCCGTCAAACAGCGGAGGAGTCGTAAATCGTTGTTTGCTTTTAAATTGCCAAAGAATTTCTCCGGTAATTTTGTCAAAAGCATATAATCTGCCTTCAGCGGAACTGAGAATAAGTTTCTCCTCTATTATTATCGACCCGCCGACAGCATCCTTTACATCTTTCTTCCAAACAGTTTTTCTATTTAAAAGGTTGATACACCTCAACTTACTCTTTTTAGGTGCGGTAGCAAAATAACTGAGTGAATCAGAAATAACCAAACCTGTTTGAGCAACTCCTCGTGGCTTAATATACCCTTCATATTCACCGGTTTTCGTTGAAAGAAATTTTATTCGATTTCTTGCTCCGGGGTAGATAAGTGTCTTGTTATAAATAGTCAGAGGACCAACCGGTTTATCGTTGGACTTGTATTCCCATATAACATCCAGTTTACCGCCAAATTCAGCATTATCATCAGCACCTGTTGCATCAATATCACCTCGATAAAATGCCCATTCAGAGGATTGGTTTATCATATCTCTTTTCAATGAATATTTTTTTCCGCATCCATTTAGTGAGAAAATACAAATAACTATTAGAATCAAACTTTTTCTCAGCATTAGAAATTCCATCCGAAGAAAAAGTCAAAATCGGTAGTATTACTCACAGTATGAAAATCAGTTGTGCGGGAAAAATCAAACCGCAGTAAAATTATATATCCCAAAGAGACTCTCATACCTGCTCCAAATGACCCAAGCATTTTATCAAACTCATCATCCCACGCTGAGCCGGTGTCAAAGAATAATGCCCCCCGAATTCCTCTGAATCCGATTCCTCCAAAAGGAAAACCTAAATACAAATTATCTATAAGAGGAAATCGTAGTTCATTTGATGCAAAGATAACATTTCGGTTATAAAAGGAACGTCTGTCGTATCCTCTAAATGACCAGCTACCGCCAAAATAAATCCGCTGCGGTTCCTGCCCTGAAGATGAAAACGCAAACAACCGATTTGCAAATGCAGAATATTTCCCCAGTCTGAAATAATGACGTATATCTATTGATGCCAGCCTGTTCCAATGACTCATATCTGATAATGATGATGTTATCCCGAATGAAAGATTATACCGCCGACCATCTATCGGACCGGATATATCCCACAAAGAATTATCAAAGACCCAGCTGATATAGTTGGTCGCAAGAATTTTTTCTCGGACATCAGACCCAAAAGTTATTTCTCTTTTTGAATATTTTACAAGAGTGGTAAAATCAAGCCGATGGAATTTTGAAAAGGGATAACTAAACAGCGAAATAATTCCGGCTTGCCGTTCAAAATAAAAACCGTCATAATCATTGTAATATTCATTGTACAAATGAAAAGCCCCAATCCCCCAATTCATTCGTTTTTCTCTTTGCAGATATGTAATACCGACATTAAATGATTCTAAAAAATCATCTTTGGTCTGGGCAGTATTGGTTAACAGCATATAGATAGATCTGTTTCCTAAAACATCAGAAATCGCCGCCTGAATACCACCGATAGAACCATAGACAGGATCGTAACCTATAGAAGACTGAGCTATATCGATAGAATAATCATTATCGTATTTAATTGAAGCTGTTTCAAACTCAGAATTTATCTTTTTTGGATGCCAACTTGCCAAAGCAGATGATAAGGTATTCTTAATCTTTTTTGGCTGTTCAGGTAATTTCATTGAGTAGATATTGAACCCCATTTTTTGGTATCCTGAATAGACTAATGTCTTTTCATCTTTTGTCAAACGAGGGTCAAATGCTCCGGTTACAAATGTAGAGAGCTGACTTATTTCATTCTGTTTATCAAGCAGAAACAGATTATATGTTCCCCCTCTGTTAGATGTGAAATAAATACCATTATTTGAAACTTCGGGATTCATATCTTTATAAACTCCGAATGTTACCTGAGATATTTCTGTGGTTTGTATATTATAATTAAAAAGATGTTGTATCCCGTCCTGCCCTCTCTCTCCTCTATCTGACGAAAAGACAATAGACGTATTATCAAGAGAAAAAACAGGATCAATATCATAATAGTAATCATCTGTCAATGCAGTATATGAAGAGTCTTCCAAGTTAAGAAGATATAAATCAGTATAGCCGTTCTTTCTTACACCGGAGAAAACTATCTGAGTACCATCATGTGAAAACCTCGGTGACCGTACCGCCACAAGAGAGTCCATCTCATACCGCTTGGTAACTTCTCCTTTGGTAATATCATAAATATAGAGAACATCTCTTTCTTTTGATTTTGATGAGAAGGCTACAAAATTATTATCATAAACATCAATACCCGAACGAAGTAAATGTAACGATTCAAACTCAGACGAGCTTTCACCTTTGAGAAGTGTCTTTGTTTTTTTAGAACCATTCAAAGGCTTCATATAAATTCCGGCATACCCATATCTGTTTGCTTTATAGACAACCCAGTCACGTTCGCCTGAACCGTCATCATATCGTATCGGAACACCTTTAACATTATAGCCGTCTTTTGAAATTTTTTCTGATTCCATATCAGGCAAGTCGAGACTATCAAGTTCGGGATAATATTTTTTCTTCAAAAAGTACTCCCATTTTTTTGATACCTGCGATAGATTTTCACCCAGTGTCACGGTTATAATGTCGTTGAAACTGTCACCTTTATACCAATTTTCAAAAAGTTTGGTTAATTTATCTGACCCATAAGCAGATTCGATAAAACGGCAAATAGATTCTCCCAATTTATACATATAAAAAGAACCGCGAATGATGTATAATTTATCAATCGGAAAAAACATATTATTTAAAATCATATCTTTGGTTATCATATCCGCTTCGGTATCCCAGTCTTTTGACCAGCATTCTGCCAGCCCCTCAGTAAACCACAAAGGAGGAAAAGGAGATTTTACCCTCGTACGGCGTTCGGTAACATGCTTGAGCTTTGAAAGAGTAAAGACATGTACAAGTTCATGACGTATAACATGGTCAAAATCATGATACGAACCATGAAACGGTACTACCACTCTTCCTTTCATAAACTCGGTAAAACCGCCGACAGATTCAGGAAGCATGCCGGGAATAACATTTGTCTGAGAGAAAAAACTTGGAGATGAATATATAATTAATGGAATCTTTTTGAGAACTTCATGATTAAATTTTTGAGCCAAAAACCGATACGAATCTTCAGCTGATTTTGCTGCTATTGAGGCAACTTCTTTTTCGGCTTTATAAAAATATATTTTAAAATGCTCTGTTGCCATTACCTGCCAGTCAAACTTGGTATACTGCACTTTATTTTTTCCGAAATATACCTGTCCAACAGTATATGACGGAAGCAGCACTACCGTAACAACAAGCATAAGTAATAAAAATACTCGAATATTTTGTATTTGTTTATTCATCAACTGTTATTATTTATAAAGTTTTAATTATTCATATTATCTTATCTCATATCGGCATTTTATAACTACCCCTGAATGATTTTCGTGTCAAAACCGCATTGAGTACAATGTGATACATCCAAACCGACTACTTCTGTTTTATACCCTAATCGTCGAATTAACAGGTTGGAACAATTTGGGCAGTGTGAATCAGTATATCTATGACAGCCTATATTCCCAACAAAGACGTATTTCATCTTTTTACGTGCAATTTCTGCCGCCTTATACAGCATTTCTTCACTTGTCGCAGGTGCTGTCATCTTGTAATCAGGATGATACGCTGAAAAATGCATAGGGATATATTCAGACAATGATGCCACAAAATCTACTAACTTTTCAATCTGATCTTCTGAATCATTATATCCGGGTATTACAAGATTGGTCAGTTCCAAATGTGTATCCGAATTGGCAATTGTTACGATTGTATCTAAAA
>CAJVYT010000339.1 GCA_913009765.1 uncultured candidate division Zixibacteria bacterium | reverse complement strand
AAGGGCTGAGCCAAAAAAATGGTAAGGAATCAGCAAGGCTTGCAGTTGAAAGTATAGGGCTGAGTAAACCACAGATAAATAGTAATTTAAGTTTTGAAGAAATTTTTGGCTTTAGTGCAAATGATATGCAGCAAAAAGCTCTGTCTGCCATTACTAAACCTGGTGTTTATGTAATTGAGGCCCCAATGGGGCTGGGTAAAACAGAAGCTGCGCTGGCATGCGCCTATGAGCTTCTGCAATCAGGGCATGCATCAGGGCTATATTTTGCGTTACCAACACAGCTTACATCAAACCGGATCCACCTTCGTGTTAAGGAGTTTGTAGAAAAAATCACCGCAGATTCAGATAAAACTCGGCTTGCGCATGCCAATGCATGGCTAGAACAGGATTATTATCAGCCCAGACCGGTTCAGACATCGCTAAAACAGCCTAATGGTGATGCGACCATGAGCCGGGATTGGTTTGCATCAGCTAAAAGAGCACTATTAGCTAATTTTGGGGTAGGCACGATTGACCAGGCACTAATGTCAATCATTGCAGTGAAACACTTTTTTGTGAGGCGTTTTGCGCTGTCGGGCAAAGTAATCATTATTGATGAAGTTCACAGCTATGATCAGTTTACCGGTACTCTGGTGAATTGCTTATGTGACGAACTGCAAAAACTCGGTTGCACCATCATCATTTTGTCTGCGACATTATTGCCTAATGTCCGGAACAAAATAATTCACGCTCAAGAGGATGAAGTGAAAGATAACAGTTATCCATTAATTACAGGTAAGACAAATACCGGAGAGTTGATAATACCTCAAAGGCCAATGCCAGTACCAAAGCCCGCAGTAAAACGTATTTTTAAAAAACAGAACCAGTTAATTCCAGAGACGATTGAAGCTGCACGACAAGGTGCAAGAATCTTGTGGGTGTGCAACACAGTTAATGCAGCACAGAAAATATTTAGCCAATTAATCGAGGCTGGTAATAAACTGGAGGTTGGATTGCTGCATTCCCGTTTTCCACATTTCATCCGTCAGCAGCAGGAAGAATACTGGATGGATAGATTAGGAAAAAAATGTGAAAGTAATGAAGGCTGCATCCTGGTATCAACACAAATTGTAGAGCAAAGTGTGGATATAGATTCGGATATTCTTGTCAGCGAACTGGCGCCGATGGATATGTTGTTGCAACGAATGGGACGCTTATGGCGTCATATGGATATTAGGACACGGGATATAAGACCTGTAGATCAACCAGAAATATGGATTGTCGAAGAATCAAAAAGCCTTGCAGAATTGCGAGAAGAAAATTGTAACGAATTAAGAAATACACTTGGTGTAAAAGCTAAGGTTTATCATCCTTATGTGCTCTTGAAAACGTATGAGACATTACATCGATTTGAGATGATAAAACTGGCCGATGAAGGCGGCGATACAGACATAAGAAATCTTTTAGAGTCAACCTATCTAAATGATACAAATGACCCCGAATCTTGGGTAACACTAGCTGGTGAATTGGAGGGGGATGGATTTGCCGAAAGAAGAATGGCAGAAGAAAATACAAGGTTATTTTCCAGATTGGCTTTAGACGATCAGGAGGGAAAACAAACCCGTCTGATTGAAATAGAAACCATACCATTGTTAATAGCAAAAGAAATAGAACCTGACAAAATAGTTTTACTAAATGATGCCATTATTTCATTGCCCATTGAAAAATTTAATATACAGGATGCACGGGCGATCCATGAAAACATTGTGCGAGTGCATGCATGGCCTTACGAGTTTGTAAAAAAAGAATCTGCATTGTCTTTTTATATGAAAGGGAAACATTGCCTGGCATTGCTTGAAGAAGATAATCAATTAATTATAAAAGGCTTAAAAGAAAATATGACTATTCGATGGGATGAAACCATGGGTATAGTGCAAACCTGCGATAAAGGAGATAACGATGAATCTAGTGACTGATCCATGGTTGCCAGTAACCAATAGCAATAACCAGCTTTGTTATATCAGCTTGAATCAACTATTTGAACAGCCCGATGAATGGCTAGATTTAGTGCTGCGACCACATGAGCGGGTTAGTGTGATACGGTTTTTGATATGCGTTGTGCAGGCGGCATTGGATGGACCAAATGATCCTGAAAGTTGGAATGAAGCATTGGGCGAGATACCAGGTGCCGGATTAAAATATTTTGAAAAAGAATTACCTGATGAAAAGACAATACAAGACAGATTTGAACTGTTTGACAAAGAAAGACCTTTTTTACAGGTCAGCAAACTAGAGCCAGGCAATGAAAAAAGCACCGGTCCTTCTGTAACCAAGCTGGATAGTACGTTGGCAGTTGGGGAAAATGGATCAACCTTATTTGACCACGGCGCGGCTAGTGCCTTAAACAGTAATACTGTTGATAGAAAAATGCTGAATAGAAACCTTGCTGTATCATTGATTGCTTTTGTCAATTACTCACCATCAGGTACGCAATCATCTGCAAAATTAGATGGTGAATTAATAAGTCATAGTAGTGGTGCTATGGATGCGCCATGTGCAAATCAGAATATGCTTCATACGTTCGTGGTAAAAAATACTCTGATTAAGACAATTCATTGCAACTTAATAGATAAGGAGGCTTGCGGTGAATTTTATGGCGATAATTCATGGGGTAAGCCTGTTTGGGAAATAAATGAACCAAAATGCCTCGCAGACAAGGAATCATTTAATAATTCAGTAAATACATATCTTGGACGATTAGTACCACTTAGCAGATTTTGTAAGCTGAAAGAAAATTCGCCATATTTTATATATTGCAAAGGTTTCCAGTATTCCACTAAACCGAAAAAAAAGACGGACAGTAAAAGAGTTTATAGAGATTTTAAGCCTGAACCAACGTCAACGGTTCTGATAAATTCTGAGGGTGAATACTCGTTGTTGAAATCTGGCATTAATGCACCGTGGCGTGAAATATCGGCTTTGGTTTCAAAAAGAAGCAAAGGTTCTAATGGCGGCGCTCTGTCATTAAGGTACCTGAGTCAAACTGAGAGTTTCGATATGTTGGTTGTTGGTCAAGCAAGAGATTCCGAGAATGTAGCGAAAATATTAGATTTAGTAGAATCAAAAGTGCATATACCCGAATTTATGTTTGATAGTACAAACCAATACGCCTATGAATCGAATATTAAAATTTGCGAAAAAAAGTCTTACACATTATTTCGAGCAGTAGAAAAGTATAGAACCACAGTGGATGATGAGTGGAAAGGAATTGTAAAGAGAGTCAAAGAAAAAAGCACAAGGAAAACAGATAGAAAATATCGCAACATTTTCAAAAAACATACAACTAATCACTACTGGACTCTAATAGAAAAACAGCGCCACCTATTAATGAATTACATTTCGTTGCTGGGTAGCGAACAGGATCAAGCACGAGAGAAAGCCAAAAATGCCTGGTTAAGCGCGATTAGTCAAGCAGGACGAGAAACATATAAAACGCTTTGTTCACAGGAAAGCCCACGCCAAATACGCGCCTATGTGGCAGGGTGGCAGATATTGTATCCATATAAATCGAATCAGCAGGAGGTAGCATGAGTCAGACATTTACTGAGGGCTTTGTGCAGTATTTACAAAGCATGCAGAGTGATAGAGGCAAGCTGGCGACATTGCGTAAAGGCCTGATTGAAAATCAGGCGCAGGCAACATGGCCATTGCTAAGCCGATTTGTTAATTTCGATAAACCTTATCAAATGAAAGCACTGCAAACAGTCGCGGGTTTATTTGCGCATCATCCGAAGAATGCAAACACTGGAAATTTTGGCAGGCTTTGTTATCAATTGTTGGATTCAGATGAAAAACAGAAAATGGCAAAAGGTGAATCAGGGCCGATTTCAAGAAATTTCCAATATGCGTTAGCGGCCAATGGCGATGAGATATTCGCACGTATCAAACGGTTGGTATTAAGAGCAAAAAGGGATGAAATACCTGTTAATTATGTTCAGTTAACGCAAGATCTCTTGAACTGGAATTCTTATAAAAAAGAGAAAATCAAACTGGCATGGGGTAAAGAATTCTGGAAAGTGAATGCTGGTGAGGAAGTTGCTGAAACAGCTGATGAGGGTAGTTCAGATGACTAACCTGGTGAAAATAATACTCCCCTATGACCAGCTTGCCAAAGAGAAAATACATGACAATTATGCATGGCATAAAAAAGCCTGGACATTTTTTTCTCATCACCCTGAGCTGGAAGAAAGGAATAAAAAACCTGAAAACGAAAAAGGCGCTACACCATTCTTAAGTCGTTACACACAGAAGCCACACCATGTTGAACTACTTCTGGTATCGGATTACCAGCCCAATAAGCCAGACTGGTGTAGCAGTGAACAGTGGCAGGTAGTGGAAATTAATGAAAGCTATTTATCTCAGTCTGACTATTATTTTGACCTTTATGCCAACCCGACAAAAACAGTTAAAAAGCCGGATGGTAAAGGGGGTTATACCAGGCATGGGAAGCGCTTAACGCTTATGGATAAAGAGTCCCAGTTGGAATGGATAATACGAAAAGCCAGCAATCATGGTTTTGTTGTGAAAGATGATATTCCGCTGCAAATAGATAAACCTGTTGATCATCGCTTTAATCGTAAAGGTGAGAAGGGGTTACATATTGGTGTACGGTTTCAAGGCGCCTTGCATGTAGCTGACCACTCAGCATTTAAAGAAGCATTTCGTAAAGGTATTGGCACAGCCAAGGGTTTTGGATTTGGTCTGTTGATGATTAAACCAGCGCAAATTTGACTATTAACTAATTTGGGTCTTCATCAAATCGTGTGGGTAGCATCTATCTACTGACACCTTCAGGGTAAAGATTCAGCCCGCCAAGATGAAAGTAAATGGCATTCCGGTAACGTGCCTTATTACGAAATCCTCGCGCGCG
>CAJVYT010000338.1 GCA_913009765.1 uncultured candidate division Zixibacteria bacterium | reverse complement strand
TATAATTTTTATCAGTTACTTTATTATCTTTCATTTTAATATCATTCATAACCTATTTGTTATCAGTGTATCAGCATACCGATAATTCATCTTTTCGTATACCATTTGTATAATCTTTCAATGCCCTCAGTCAAATTTACAGTTTCTTTCCAGCCAAATGAATTGAGTTTTGTAACATCAGTCAGCTTTTTCATTGTACCGTCCGGCTTCAAGCTATTAAAATAAAAATCTCCCTTAAATCCTATAATACTCTTAATCAAATATGCTAAACTGCTGATAGAGATATCTTTGCCTGTGCCTATATTCAAGTGCGTGTTTTTTATAGGAGCAGGAGAAGAAAGCTTATCGCTTATACTTTTGTCCCTTATTTCTACAATATCCTTAAAGTCTACATTTTCCATTAAAAACACACAGGCATCCGCCATATCTTCGCTCCAGAGAAACTCGCGCATTGGTTTTCCGCTGCCCCAAATTTCGATAGAAACAGTGCATTGATCATTAATATATTTGATGCCATAGTAATTCAAAATTTTAAATAAATCTTCTTTTTTACTATTTTCATCAACAACTAATAACGAATTATCTGCAGCTATTTCACTTCCCGTTAAATCTTTTCCAATTGCATGCCAATCATTATTTTCCAAACATTTTCCAAGATAAATTTTTCTAATAAGCGCCGGCAAAACATGAGATTTTTCGAGGTCGAAGTTGTCATTTGGACCATAGAGATTTGTCGGCATAACTGATATAAAATTTGTGCCGTACTGTAAATTATAACTTTCACACATCTTTATGCCGGCGATTTTTGCGATAGCATAAGGTTCGTTTGTATATTCCAATTCACCTGTCAAAAGATATTCTTCTTTCATGGGTTGAGGACAGTTTTTCGGATAGATGCAGGTGCTTCCCAAAAACATCAGTTTTTTGACACAATTGAGGTAGCTTTGATGAATAATATTATTCTGAATCTGAAGGTTCCGGTATATAAAATCTGCCCTATACGTATTGTTGGCTGCTATGCCGCCTACTTTGGCTGCAGCAAGGAAAATATATTCAGGTTTCTGGAATTGAAAAAAATCGGCGACAGATTGTTGATCGGTTAAGTCTAACTTATACCATACTATTGGTGTATCAGTATATTGGTTATTGGTTGCTGGAGGACGATTATGATATGAAGCTATAATATTAGTATAACTCTTTGATAATAAATTTTTTATAATTGCGCTTCCAACCAGTCCCGTTCCGCCTGCTATAAATATTTTTGAGGATTTGACTGCCGGTGCATTAGTATATCGGTTATTTTTCATATTTTTACCCTAATATATTAATAACTAATTTATCAAGCTTCATTCATTTCTCTCCCCAATATCATCACACCATTTTAAATGCCGCAGCTCCTCGGCACTTTAAAACCGTTTTTTTTGAGCACTAACTCTTGATGCGCTTCTTTCAAATCACTCTCTGCCATCTCTTTTACTATTTCTTCCAATGTAATTTCAGGTTTCCAACCAAGTTTTTCTCTTGCCTTAGCTGCATCTCCAAGTAATAAATCAACTTCTGTCGGTCTAAAATATTTAGGATCAACGGCAATGACAATCGCACCGATTGAATTTTGGATGTTGAATGCTGAATGTTGAATTACTTTATTGTATCTGCTTTTGTCAATTGATTTTATAATCCCAACTTCGTCTACGCCGGTACCTTTAAACTCTATTTCAATTCCAAGCTCGGCAAACGCCATCCTCGCAAATTCTCTAATCTCTGTTGTTCTACCTGTTGCTATTACCCAATCTTCCGGTTTTTTCGCCTGAAGTATCATCCACATCATTCTTACATAATCTTTTGCATGTCCCCAGTCTCGCTTTGAATTTAAGTTTCCGAGATACAGCTTATTCTGCAATCCCAGGGCTATTCTCGCTGCTGCCATTGTAATTTTTCTGGTTACGAATGTCTCTCCCCGCATCGGGCTCTCGTGATTGAACAAAATACCGTTGCATGCAAACATATCATAAGCTTCTCTATAATTAACAGTTATCCAATAAGCGTACATTTTCGCCACAGCATAAGGGCTTCTCGGGTAAAACGGAGTAGTCTCCTTTTGCGGCATTTCCTGAACCTTTCCGAAAAGCTCGCTTGTCGATGCCTGATATATTTTCGTCTTTTTGGTAAAACCCAAAAGGCGAACCGCTTCAAGTATTCTGAGCGCTCCAATACCATCTGTATTTGCCGTATATTCCGGGATTTCAAAGCTGACGGCAACATGGCTCATTGCGGCAAGGTTATAGATCTCATCGGGCTGCACCTCTTGTATGATTCCGGTTAGATTCATAGAATCGGTCATATCGCCATAATGAAGGATAAAATTTCTGTGTTCCACGTGAGGATCTTGATACAGATGATCAATACGATCAGTATTAAAAAGAGAACTTCTCCTTTTTATCCCATGAACTTCATAGCCCTTACTCAAAAGAAATTCCGCCAGATATGCGCCATCTTGACCTGTAATTCCTGTTATCAAAGCAATCCTATGGGAAGTTTTGTATGCCGCGCCATATGCATTGTTTGTTTTATCGTCAATCATTTTATATTTTTTCCTCCTTAATCATACAATCTTCTCATACAGCACCGCGTGCCGTATGAGTTGCGTTATGGACCGTTTTGCGTTCTCTTTTTTTGATTTACGCATCTTAACCTTTCAGCAAAGGAAGCACTATAGATGGTATTCTCATTTTTGCAGTGACATCGTTACATAATTTTCTAAAGAACGGCCATACATTAAGCGGTAAATTTTTTTAAGCAGCTTATAAGTTACATTGTATTTAGCCTTAATCTTTAAAATGATCTTTTTGGATTGTTTCATCGCAAGAGTATAATTAACATTCAAAATTATCTATCATAATCATCCTCGATTCTCACAATATCATCTTCACCTGTGTATTGCCCAACTTGTGCTTCTATTAAGACTACCGGTATTTTTTCTTCATTTGCCAAACGATGAACTTCACCCATTTTTATATACGTTGACTCATTAGGTTTAACGAGATAGGTTTTGTCTTCCACCGTTACCGTGGCCGTTCCCGATATAACTATCCAATGCTCGTTTCTATAACAATGCTTTTGCAGACTCAGGCGTTTGCCCGGTTTGACCTCTATTCTTTTTATCTTATATCCGATAGAGTCTTCCAGCACTGTGTATGTGCCCCATGGTCTATGAACCGTTGCATGCGTAGTTGCAAGTGTTGAGTGCTGAGTGTTGAGCTTTTGAACTATCTTTCTGACCTTTTGGCTGCTCCCCTTTTTGCTAATCAATAACGCATCGCCGGTATCCACAATTATACAATCTTCTATATCGATTACAGCAATCTTTTTTTTAGATATTATCAGATTGTTTTTTGAATTGATTGTTATTGGTTTATCGGCATACCGGCTATTGGTTGTTAAAATTGCATTATTCTTGTTATCTTTCGGCAGCTCTTTGCAAAGCGAATCAAAACTGCCTAAATCCGACCAACCGATATCTGAAGGAACTATCCTTACTTTATCAGATTTTTCCATTACGGCATAATCAATGGAATCTTCCGGAATGGCAAGCATGTCGCTCTCATTAATTTTAAATACCAAATTTTTAATCTTTAATGAATTATCCAGTGCAATTTTAGATGATTTATAAATTTTAGGTGAATATTTTTTGAGTTCATCCAAATATACTCCTGCTTTAAACATAAACATACCGCTATTCCAAAAATATTGATTCGCGACTCCTGCCCTGTTGCCGATTTCTGCATACTCCATCGCTGTTTTTACATTCGGTTTCTCATGAAATTTAATTACATCAAATTTTTTTGCTTCAATATATCCATATCCTGTTTCAGGATAGGTTGGAGTTATACCAAATACGACTAAGTAATCCTGCCGCGAAAACTCTTCAGCTTGTTCCACCACTTTTTTATATTCGATCTCATTTTTAATCAGATGATCAGATGGGACAACAAACACAGTTTCATCAGAATTCAAAGTCATGCAAGCCAATGCAATTGCCGGAGCAGTATTTCTGCCTGCAGGTTCCAATAAATAAGAAGTTTTGAGTTTTGAGTTTTGAGTTTTGAGTTCTTCAAGTTGATTTACTGCCAAAAAATATTGTTCTGTATTTAATATTATAAACCGACTATCGCTAACTTTAGAATTTCGCTCAATTGTTAATTGAAAAAGTGATTTATTATCAAATAGTTTCACAAACTGTTTCGGCATAAGCGTTCTGCTGATCGGCCACAGTCTCGTTCCGCTGCCTCCGCATAAAATTATATTTATCAATTCGTTCCCCCTGTTACGGTTGCCATTCACCCTCAGTCGCAAGAGGCAGCGTCTTCACATTTGATGTTCGTTTTCTTTCTTCTTCCATTTTTTTGTTATCTTTTCAAATATTTCCGATATATCTTTATCGCTATCCGTTTTCTCTTTAAATCTCCTTGCCGTCATGGATACAGATGCATAGTCGATATCAAATATTTCCCCTATCTCTTTCAATGACAATGCCGTATATCTCTTTATCAAATATATGGTTAGCTGTCTATAGATATTACCTTTACGCTTTTTGAATATTTCATCTCTTTCTATTCCAAAACAAAGAGAGATGCTTTTTGTTATTTCATCCTGATTAAGAATTGATAAAAGCTTTGCTCTTTTTATCTCTCTATTTTCATCTATTGATTTCATCTTTTCCTTTATCTTTTCTATGAAACTATCATTTCCAAAGATCGGAAGAGCACACGTCTGAACTCCAGTCACACTGATATATCTCGTATGCCGTCTTCTGCTTGAAAAAAAAAAAAAAAATCTATTATTACACACCTCGATACTTTACACTACTTATACCCTTTCATCCCTCACATTTATCATTTCCTCACATCTATCATT
>CAJVYT010000337.1 GCA_913009765.1 uncultured candidate division Zixibacteria bacterium | reverse complement strand
CTCATAAGTCCCGTCCTTAAGAATATCCTGAAGGATAAAGCTTATTTTATCTCTCCATTTGCTGTCATTTGGTGTAACGCCTATGCCGTAAAGCCCGGGGCTGAAAATAGACCCTACTGCTTCATAATCAACACCTTCACTGCCCGCGACACCTGCTATGATCGGTGTGTCCTGCACATAGGCATCCACTTTACCCTGCCTCAGACCCATGAAACACTCGGAGTTGTTCTGGAACGATATAATGGTCAGTTTTTTGTCGCACCCGAGCTCCTTCAGGTACTCCTGTCCCGCTATATAAGCGTTGGACCCCTGAACAACAGCTATCCTTTTGCCGCAGAGGTCTATAGGATTTTTGAACCTTCCCTTTTTCGCGTAGAAGATCTTGCCAGACCACAGATAAGGCGGTTCGGCATAGTCGATCTGCTCGTCACGGCTTCTTGTATGGCTCATGCTTGAGATCGTGAGGTCAATCCTTCCAGAGGCAAGAAAAGCGATCCTTGTCTTGTTATTTACATTAACTCTCTTGACTTTCACACCGAGTCTTTTGGCTATTTCATCGCCCAGGTCAATATCAAAACCTGTCCAGTTACCGTCTTTATCAATATAATTGACCGGAGGAACTGTTGTTCCTGAGCCGATATTCACTACACCGGCCTTTTTTACTTTTTCAAGGGTGCTCTCAGCTGCTGCAAGCGCTGTAAAAGACACAAGTAACAGCAGCGATAATATTAATACAGTGATCTTTTTCATTTTATTCCTTTCTTATGGATGATCAGACGTATCTCACGCAACCGCGTGATAACGCACCGCAATGTCCATTTTAAAATATTTGAGATAAGTATTAAGAATTAATGGAATATTTATACCGGCAGGCACTTAACTTCAGGGGGTCTGTCCTTTTCGGAGACAACTAACGGTATGTTAAAAGGCTCCTGAGTGTCTTTTAAAAGCGCGACTCCCCCGGCGGTTCCCGGGTATGTAATGGAAGGCGCGAGTATAAGGACGTCGCTGGTATTAATAAATGACATTATCCAGCAAAAATTATTCTCTTCACCTATGGACAGTTCCACAGGGCCGCATAGAACAGGTATTATAAAAAAACATGGTATGACGCATAAAAGCAGGAGAACTGCGACTGATCTCATAGACCATATTTATAATAAAATAACTGCCTTTGAGTCAAGAAAAAAATGCAAATACTCTTCAGGATCCCTGTTTTTTGCCACTAAATGCGGAATAAAAGGCATCAAGTCTTTCCACAAGTTCAGATACATCATAAGAAGGAAATACGCGGCTCCTTGCTTCCCTTCCCATGCCCTGACGCAGATGAGGGTCTTTTATGAGCCGTGATACAGCGTCAGACAGGGCATTAACATCCCCGGATCTTACAAGCAGTCCTGTCACACCGTCTTTTACAAGCGAGGGCACACCTCCGACATTTGTGGCTACAACAGGCCTGGCCGCGGCCATTGCCTCTATTATGGATACAGGAGTGCCTTCATTTATCGAGGTCAGAACCACTATATCAAGGCCAGCATATATCTCAGGCAGGTCCCTTTTGAAACCGGTGAAGATAACTTCGTCGGCTATACCCAGCTTTTCCGCGTAGTCCTCAAGCTCTTTTCGCAGTTCCCCGTCCCCGACAATAACAAACTTTATATCTAACCGTGAATCGTGAATTGTGAATTGTGAATCGATGATTTTTGCCGCATCAAGAAAAAGCTTATGCCTTTTTACAGGAACAAGGCGGCCCACAATACCGATAACATCGGTTTCAGCTGAAAGGCCCAGTTCATTTTTAAACTTGCCGCTGTAATTCTCCGAGTCAAGGAAAGGTTTAAGTTCAAGGCAAAGAGGTATGACCTCAAACTTCTTTTCATTGCCAATACCCATATCATTAAGTTCTCTTTTTAGTTCTTCGCTTAAAGTAATAAGCCTTGTTGTTATGAGGGCAAGTATCTTCTCTATCAGGATAAATACCCATGACCTGAACCTTCCAAAATAGCCTGTGAGCACGTGACCATGGAAGGTATGCAGGATCACCGGAACTCCGGCCAGCCGGGCCGCTATCCTGCCGAGTGTGCCTGCTTTAGCGGTATGGGTGTGGACAATGTCGGGTTTTTCTTTTTTGATAAGCCTGTAAAGTTTATAAAAGGCGACCAGGTCGTTTTTAATGCCTATCTCGCGGCCGAGTTCAGGGATAACAACCGGCTTGATCCCTTTAGCCTCCGCCAGATCCATCATATTCCCTTCCGCCGCTCCTTCAGAGCCTTTTACAAGCACTGTCTCATAACCCAGCCTGTCCAGTTCATCAGAGAGAAGGATCGTGTGGATGGCAGGTCCGCCGATATTAAGACGGGCAATAATTTGTATGATTTTAACTTTCTTCATTGCCTCCCTTGAACCAACTAAAATCCTTATTGAGAATGCTTTTTAAGCATATTTATGATATCCGATTTTTCTATCATACTTCCCCAGATATACTTTTCCATAGAGGGCACTATATAAGTAAAGCTTTCTATTCGGGTTTTATTGAAATTTTCTAAATTCTCGTCTAATATAAAAAATGATGCGTTATTTTCATTTAAAAATTTTTGAATTACCGTATTGTTGCTGGTAATAATCTTGAGCCCTACAGCACAATATTCGTATAATTTTGTTGAAGTTTGAAAAATGTAGGGATACCGGTAAGGTATAAAGTTAATGCCGTATTCCGCTTTAGCCAATAACGCAGGGACGTTTAAATGAGGGATTTTCCCGGTAAAAATTATATTTTTATATTTCAAAAATTCTTTATAGATATTAATATCATATTTCCCAATGAGTAAAAACTGTTCATGTTTTAAATCGGATTTGATAAAATTATATAAAAATTTATCCATTTTTCTATTCTTGGTTATCTCTCCAACATATACAAACTTAAATTCCTTTTTTTCGTTGGAAGAATAATTTAAGAAAAACATTTCATCTATTCCCATATCTATAGTTGTCGACGGGACATTGTCTTTAAAGTTAAATTTTTCTTTTATATTGTTATTCAGAAAAACTCTAATATGAGGTTTTGGATTGATTACCTTTTTAAGAAAATCTTTAACTTTGGGGAAAGGAGGTGTAGATAAAGACCTATAATCATGTATCTTAAATATATGTTTAGTTTTTATTGTATCTATACCCATAAACATCCATATGAAATCATAATTTCCAATATTATGAGCCTTTAACTGTTCTATCCTTATATCTGTCAATGATATATTTAAATTTTTAAAAAATTTTTTATACGCATAAATTTCAGGTAAATTTGCCTTTCCACTATGTATAAGTAAACCTTTCATAAGCTAATTTTCAATAAAACTCTATCCAGTCATTGCAAATTAAGAAAATACTCTTTGGCTAACATCTATCCTTTCCCTCACCAACAATGCTGAAAGGTCTATATGGGGACAACTCCACACAATATTTGCAGTGAAACGGTAGCTGACTACTTTTATCCTGGAAAAATGTCCGTTTCTGCCTGAAATAGGGACCGTTCCAGATATCACTATCACGGAATATATTTCCGTTTACAGCATCCGGGGGAAATACCCGTCCACATCCACTAATATTTCCCTCCCCGTCCACACGCAATGTCTTGTAAAACCACGGGCAATGATGCAAAATGACCCTGTGACTCAAAAGATGCGGCGTTCTTACGATTAATCGTGTTTTAGGACGGGGCAGATTGTGGATCACCTCCAGCACCTCCTGATCATCTCCGTAGAGACTTTCCTCCGGACCATACCCGGGAACATCTGATGGTATTAAATTAAGAAATAAAAGTTCATCTACATTCAGGCTATCGGATAATTGAACCATTGCCGGCATATCCCTTAAGTTAGACCTGGAACATACAAAAGAGACCTTGATCCGAAGTTTTTTCTTTTGTTTGTCTCTCGCAGCAACTAAGGCACTGACACTCTCAAGGATTCGAGAATACACTGTCGCCGACGCACCGCTTATTTGTGCAAATTGCGAAGGGGTAATCGCATTGATGCTGATTGAGATCTCATTTAAGGGTGAATTGATAATCTTATCAATGTACAAATGGAGCTGAGTTGCGTTAGTAATTGTACTTACCTGCATATGACGTGCAGCCGCATACTCAATCGTAGCAAACAGATCATGGTTTAAAAAGGGTTCACCAAGTCCGGCGAGTCCAACTTTTACTGCTTTAGGAAAACGGTCAACAACCTGTTTAAATCTCTCAAAAGTCAAATTTTTATAGTCCTTATGTCTCGTATCATCATGAAAATCAGGCAGAAGTGATGAACGAGATACACACATATTACATTTCAGCGTACAACGGTCGGTCAGGTCAAACAGCAGACTGGGAGGCTGATAGTTGACAACATCTCTACCTTTGCAAAACTTATAGGACAAAAGATTAATAAACTGTTGTACCGTCATCTGTCTGGAGATAAGCCGGCTACCAATCTCAAACATCTGTACAAAAAAATTCGTAGCCTTTTTGAATTTCGAAGATTTTAACCTGTTACATTCCATATTGTCTCATCATTAACTCAAAGAAACATCTGCTTTCTAGAGGTTTATTTCAGTTTTTTTCTCAAGAAGTTTTGCTCTCATGCCGCAATATATAAAATAAGCCATGTACGGCGATAATAACGCTGATACGCACAGCAATGCTACGCCCCTGATCAGAGAATTGTTTTTCATCAGAAATCTGCCTTTCTCGAAAACGCTCAATGACATGCTGTGTATCTCCCTGGTCGCTCTGTGAGTATCGATAACTTTCGATATCTGTTCTTTGCCAAAATATTCATCTCTCAGGAGAAGTCCTCTTTTATAAAGTCTCCTCAGGTAACGGCTTAACTTTATCTGACTTATGCTCCTGTCAAACGAAATTTTTCTCTTATGCATCCT
>CAJVYT010000336.1 GCA_913009765.1 uncultured candidate division Zixibacteria bacterium | reverse complement strand
CTTGAAATTTGGAATCCTAACCAAGGATATGGCGCAATCGAAAATATGTTGGTCGGGGAAGAGAATATTAACACCAACAATATCCAAATATTGAAAATCCATGGTTCTGAGAACTTTACCTTACAAAACTATTTTGACAAACCAGAGAGTGTTGCCCTGTCATTTGAGTTCAACAAACAAATATTTCCAAAATCAGCAGCTCATAGTTTCTTGGGTGCAAGATCTATCCCTTCGTCAAATAAAAACAGTGCAAAACCCTATATTATTGCCCCAAGTTATGTGAAAATTCCTACAGTTGAAATAAGCTATTTGATGCTTGATGCGATTGAAGCCATAAAAAAATCAAAAACCGTTATTGTTGTAGGCTGTGGTTTGCGACCGGAAGACAGCTTTTTGTGGCTGCTGTTAACGCGTTTTTTGCGAAATCCTGAATGGAAAAAGAGAAAAATTGTAATTATTAGCCCCGAAGCAAATTCCCTTGGCACAAGAATAAAGCAATATTGGGGAGTAAATGTAAACGAATCTGTAGTGGAAATCCCATCAAAACTAGAAGATGCTATAGAACAACTGATTGCGGCAACTCATTAATATCGTTGCCGAACAATTGCATTCACCAGACGGCAAGAAGCGCGGCGGCGCTGACGCGGCAAGTTTGGGTGGGCCGCTGGTGATGCAGGTCGTTCGGCTCACAAAAATTAACCCCAAACAGGAGAAATGAAGATGAATGAAACGATCATGAAATTTGGGTACCCAGAGAACCTTATCAAGGAGTATGAGCATTGGGTGGTTCTGCTACGCCCTAAGCAGATAACAGCCGGATGTTTAGTCTTAGCGTGCAAAGAGGAGGCAGGAAGCATGCCTGAGGTGTCAACAGAAGCATTTGCAGAGTTACCAATTGTGACGGGCGAACTTGAAGCGGGAATCAAGAAAGCATTTGGCATGGAAAAGATCAATTATATTTTACTTATGATGGTAGACAAGGAGGTTCATTTCCACGTAATACCAAGATATTCTGAGGATAAGAATTTTGCCGGTACTAGTTTTACTGATCCCGGTTGGCCTAAACACCCAGATATGCAGTCGGTTATTCCGCTTTCAGATGAGCAATTTATTAATCTCAAACAGCACCTTGTCGATTGCTTCTAATGGCAATTAAAATCCTTATCGCACCAAACTCTTTCAAGGGAAGCGCAAATGCTTCAGCGGCATATCGTGCTTTTCTCGAAGGAGTTTATTATTTCTCGAATATATGCTCAAAAAAGGTAGAAACAAGAAAAATATTGGTATGTGATGGCGGTACTGGTTTTTCGGAAATTGTCGGGGTTAGATATTCGAATAGCAAGAAAATAGAAGCAAATTTTCTCGATCCATTAATGCGACCCATCGCAACGTATTATTATAAAGCAGGTGACGTTGTAGTTATCGAATCTGCTAAAACAATTGGTCATGCGCTCCTTTTAAAAAACGAATTAAACCCAATGCATACATCCAGCTATGGGTTAGGGCAGTGCATTAGACATGCTATCGATAATGGAGCAAAGCGAATATTGATCGGGTGCGGTGATAGTGCTACGAGTGATTGTGGTATCGGGATGCTTTCTGCGCTAGGTGTGACATTCTTTGATAAAAAAGGGGACAAGCTCGAAAGGCCATTAGGTGGTGACATTGCAAAGATCGTAAATTTCGATTTTTCTAGTTCAAAGTATTACGGTTGTGATGTGTGTATTGAGGTTGCGTGCAATTTGACTAGTATAGCAAGCGGGCCAAGCTCTACTGCTCTTGTATATTCGCGCCAAAAAGGCGCATCAGCCGAACAAGCTGAACAGTTGTATGAAGGTTATGAGTCATTTACATCGCTAGTCGGGGAGCGAGTTGGTGAGCCAGATTTAGGCTTGTTTCCTGGTTCTGGGGCTGCTGGTGGTATTGGGTTTGCTATTGCTGCATTTTTTAAGAATCGAAGTCTTAGATACAGTTTTGACGTTGTGTTTGATGCTATTGGGATCGATCCCCTTCTGGAATGGGCAGATATAGTTATAACTGGAGAAGGCTTGTTCGACAGGAATTCAGTAAAAGGGAAAGCTCCTGTTGCGGTTGCACTGCGTGCTAAGCTATACGACACTGTAACCATCGGCATAGTTGGCGCGATTCAATCTAATATCATTAGTCGTGTATTGCGATCCGGTTTTGATATTTTGGAGCCATTCTCCGCAGAGAATATTTCGCTAGAGAATTATTGCAAAGATTTTTCTGACATTGCCAGAGACGCAACTGTTAGAGCGCTTCTAAAAGCTATACCTTTAATGGAGCGGGGCAAATGAAAGCTATTATCTTTGATCTATGGAATACGCTTGTAAAGCCAGGTGCTACAACATTTACACAGTGTCTAGCAGATGCTCTGTCGATGGAAGAAGATTACATTAGAGATTACATCCGCGCTAGCAGTTCAAGAAACTCGAACATACATTATTCGCAAATAGTTCAGGAGATATGGCATTACACACACAAAACAAGCCTTGATAAGGCGACGCACAAGAAAGTTGAAGATGCATATGCTCATTTTGTTTCAGATGCGAAGTACATAAACGGTGCCTCGGAATGTCTAGTGGAACTACGTGAAAATAATTTCAAAATCGGCGTGGTATCAAACGCAACGTCTGTAACAATAGCCGTTGCTAAAACTCTGGGGTTACATGAAAAAGTCGATGATGTGTTTATTTCTTGCATGACAGGTTATTTGAAACCAGACCCGCGTGCATTTCGTATGGCATCCAGAACGTGGGGGGTAGATGAAGGTGACGTTGTCGTTGTTGGCGACAAAATAACAACAGATATTTTGGGTGCAAAATTAGCCAAGATGAATGTTATTTGGTATGCGCCACATATCAAAGTAATGGATGTGGGCAACATGCCAGTTGACATTACTGCAATTGTCTCAGACTTAAGAGCAATACCTACCGTACTTGGTTGTAACAAGGGAACTGTATCATAATGGCTATGCATTGCATAGTTCTTGCCGGTGGACTAGGTACTAGGCTAAATCCGATAACGAAACACAAACCTAAACCACTCGTATTATATAAGGGCATTCCGCTAGTTTCACGAATAATACAAAGTATGTATCCGTTTTGTGACAACGTGACTGTTGTAACAAAACATATGCATGAACAATTTGCAGACTTACCGTATTCCTTCCACAAGTGTCAACTATCGTATTCAAATACAGATAATATGGCGGCGGCATTTCTAGGTGTATGTAAGTCCATCAGGGAAGAATTTATAGTTGGCGTGAGTTCCGACATTGTCTATGAGAACGATCTTGTTGTAGATGCATTTGGGCATTGGACCGCTGATGATACGGTTCACGTTCTACTTACCAAATCAGGAAAGCAGACATACAAGAAATGGTCTTGGGATATTAAAGACGAGAAGCTTGTTGATCTAAGGGTAGAAGATAATCCGACCGGATATGAAAAGCTCTTTATTATTTTCCCCCGTCATATTATTGAAAAATACACATGTGGATATACAGATAATATGGCTACAATTGAGACTGAGTTTAACGGTCATGAATCATATAACCATGGTTGGATTTACTTGATCCATCGGATGTTGGGGGCAGGCATTAGTATAAAAGCTATAGTCTTGGAAGGGGGAATAATAAACGTTAATTCAATAGAAGACCTGCAAGCAATATAGCCGAACAAGGTGAATCCAGCGGATTGCCAAAAGCGTCACTTATTTTGCTTACGCAAAAACGCGCCACTTTTGGCAACCGCTGATTCACGACGTTATGCGCATAAGAACAAAAACAGGGAATGTATAAATGAAAATAAAGGAACTCATTAAATTACTACAGCAAGATGGCTGGGCTCAAGCACGGATGAAAGGCAGCCACCGGCAATTTAAACATACCACCAAATCCGGCACCGTAACAGTGGCCGGAAAATCCAATACCGATATCCCACCGGGCACTTTATCGAGTATTTTAAAGCAAGCTGGTCTAAAATAGGAATATAAGGAGATAATGTTATGAAATATATGGTAGTTATAGAAAAAGGCACGACAAGCTTTGGTGCCCATGTGCCGGATTTACCGGGCTGTATTGCTGCTGGGGACACCCGGGAAGAGGTTCTAGAACTTATTAAGGAAGCTATTGAATTTCATATTGATGGGCTTCGAGAGTCAGGTGAACCCGTTCCTTCTCCTTCTTCGGTAGGTGAATTCATCGAAGTCAACGCCGCATAACAAAACGCTCAAGTTCGTTCCGGCAAAAAACCCGCCTCCACCTGACGCCGCTACGCGGCGCAGCTTAGCTTAGCGTTATGTGTCAAAAACAATAGTCAGAAATAAAATAGTAAGGAGATAGGAATGAAAAAAATGATAACAACCATGTTGGGTTGCCTGTTTTTTTTAAGCGGAGTAACAATTGCTGCGGAACTATCAGATAGCCATGCTAGGCTCCTCAAAGAATCGGGAATCCCGCTTTATAAGGGTGCACAATTCATCAATGGAGGGTTGGGTGATGATGTTGTTGGTGCACGTTTCGCCACCAGGGCGACAGTTGATGATGTTCGGGCGTTTTACCGGGATGCTTTTCCGCGTTGGGCATTGCAAAGCGAATACGGTTGGACGCTTTATGATGGCAAGCCGAGTAAGTCACCTGCAGACTTTATTGGAAAGAAATCGGTTACGGTACAGGAAAATAAGAATTTCCCAGAATGGTTCGGCCTGCCCCAGGACATGACGACGGAAATTATGATTGTTGTTCCCGGGCAATAGTTGGCTAAAGAGTTACTGCAGTGCAATCAAAACACATAACAAGCGCATGCAGTGGATGGCAAAAAAGCGCCGCTCCTTCGTCGCTATGCTTTTTTGCCACCACTGATGCGAGACGTAAGCACAAATTCAAATTGTATAAAAGTTGTAAGTAATCC
>CAJVYT010000335.1 GCA_913009765.1 uncultured candidate division Zixibacteria bacterium | reverse complement strand
ACGCACCTGTCTGCGTGCGGACACGCACAGGCAGATTTTCAAAGGAGAGCCTCAAAGGGCGCGTCATAATAAAGATACAATATCAGAAGATTGGTTGAATGTCAAATGTTGAGACACGACCCCTTTTCTGCGACCCCTTTTCTGTTATCGGTCTTTAGCTTAAACTTGTATGCTTGACAAACAATCATATAGCTATTATAATTTGGTTTATGGACAAAGTCAATGCCTGCCCTGGACGGGCAAAGGCCAGGGAAAACAACATCATTAGAACCGGCAGACATTGTGTTTTTCTCATGCACGTTCACCTTGTTTTTGTAACAAAATACAGAGCCGATATATTTCAGGAAAGGCATTTGAATTATCTGAAAAAACTGTTTTCCAAAATATGTCTTGGCTTTGAGGCAGAGCTGAAAGAGTTTGACGGAACAGCAGATCATGTTCATCTGCTTGTAAACTATCCACCGAAAGTATCGGTATCAAAATTGGTAAACGCATTAAAAGGGGCATCATCAAGAAAATTAAGAAATATATATCCTGATACAAGACAATACTACTTGAAAAACGCATTGTGGAGTTCAAGCTATTTTGCAGGATCATGCGGTGGAGCTTCATTGGATATTATCAAAGGATACATAGAAAACCAAAGAGTTCCCTCTGCATCCTCTACCTGAGGGAATGCTCTTGAGGGAAGGGAACGATAATAGGAGGAAATTATGATATCAATCATCGGTTACCGGTTGCCGGTTTTATGCAGCAAATGGAAACTTGAAGAATGAAAGGCATAATTTTGGCAGGCGGCAACGGCACAAGGTTGTATCCGGCTACATTACCCATAGTTAAACAACTTTTACCGATATACGATAAACCGATGATTTATTACCCTTTATCCATATTAATGCTTTCCGGAATAAAGGATATACTCATAATATCGACACCAAATGATTTGGTTAGGCTTGAGAAGCTCTTTGGCGACGGCTCAAGGCTTGGTATAAATTTTAGCTACAAAATTCAGGAGCAGCCAAGAGGACTTACCGATGCTTTTATTGTAGGTGAGGAATTTATAGACGGTGATTCTGCCTGTCTGGTTCTTGGCGATAACATATTCTACGGACACGGTCTTACGGATATGCTCAAAGAAAGCATAAAAATAGTAGAAAAAGAAAACACGGCAGTGATATTTGGCTATTATGTCAAAAACCCAAAACAATACGGAGTAATAGAGTTTGATAAAAATGGCAATGTTGTGGGGATAGAAGAAAAACCACAAAAACCCAAAAGCAACTATGCCGCTGTCGGATTGTATTTTTATCCAAACGATGTAGAAAAAAAAGCAAAAAAGGTCAAACCAAGCGCCAGAGGTGAGCTTGAGATAACAACACTGAATCAGATGTATTTAAAAGAGAACAGATTAAAAGTAGAGCTTATGGGACGCGGTTTTGCCTGGCTTGATACAGGAACATTTGATAATCTATTGGACGCTTCCCGCTTTATCCAAACAGTGGAAAAAAGGCAGGGCTTAAAAATAGGCTGCATAGAAGAGATAGCCTATGCAAACGGCTGGATAGATCAAAATCAACTCAAAAAACTTGCCGAGCCTTTGATGAAGAGCGGATATGGAGAATATTTGGTTGGATTGGTGAATGGTTGAGTCGAAATGGGGTTAAGTAGAAGTGAAATTTGATTTTAGAAATTTGGAAGTTTGGCAAGCGGCTAAAGAGTTGAGAAATGATATTGGTAAATTATGCAATACATTTTCTTTAGATGAAAAATACAAATTGGTTGATCGAATGCTTAGAGCTTCAAGATCGGTAAAAGCAAATATAACCGAAGGGTACGGCAGATATCACTATCAGGAAAATATTCAGTAAATATCTAAATAACCAGAAAAAAGATGTACAAATACAAAAATGATACTACTTACCAGTTTAGCAACAACTACTCAATCACCCAACCAGTCAACCGGTTCTCTACTCAACCATTTTCCTACTTATCAAACAAAAACCGGAGGTTTTATGTCTTTTGAATTTATAAAAACGGAGATCCCTGAGGTTATAATAGTGAAGCCAAAGGTATTTGGTGATAGCAGAGGATATTTTATGGAAACTTTTAGAGTCGATAAATTAGAAAAGTTTTTAGGCCGTAAAATAAACTTTATACAGGATAATGAAAGCAAGAGCAGGAGAGGCGTTTTAAGAGGGCTTCATTGTCAGCTGCCTCCATTTACTCAAAGCAAATTGGTAAGGGTGATTAAAGGCAGTGTGATAGACGTTGCGGTAGATATTAGAAAGGGCTCTCCTACCTTTGGAAAATATGTAGCTATAGAGCTTAGCGAAGAAAACAAAAAGCAACTGTTTATTCCAAGAGGGTTTGCTCATGGATTTTTGATAACAAGCGATGAAGCCGTATTTACTTATAAAGTAGACAATTATTATGCTCCGGAGTATGAGAGAAGTATTCGGTTTGATGATCCGGATATTGGAATTGATTGGAACTTTCCAAAAGATGAGATTTTGCTTTCGGATAAAGACAAAAATGCGCCATATTTAAAAGATGCGGCAGTGCTTAATAATTATGAGTGATGAGTTTTAAATTATGAATAAAAGAAAAAATTTAAGATTTAAAATATAGATAAATGAAAGAAAATAGATTAAGTTTAAAAGAGGAGAAATTAATGAATAATCAATTCAAAATTCATAATTCAAAATTCATAACTATTTTAGTGACTGGCGGCGCCGGCTTTATCGGTTCGAATTTTATAAGATATGTTTTTAAAAAAACCGATTTTAAGGGAAAAATAGTCAATATAGACAAGCTGACCTATGCGGCAAATCCTATGAATCTGCAGGATATCTCACAAAAGTATAAAGACAGATATTTTTTTGAGCATGCCGATATATGCGACTACGATTCACTTGTAAAAATATTCAAAAGATACAATATAACAAATGTTGTTCACTTTGCTGCGGAGTCGCATGTTGACAGGTCTATTCTCGGACCTAAAGATTTTATACAAACCAATATTGTGGGCACTTTTAACCTTCTTGAGGCATCTAAGAAATATTGGATGGAAGGACCTTTTAAATATCGCTCACAATATTTAAATGGAATGGTGAATGATGAGTTAGGAATTATGAATGAAGATAACGATAAATTGATTAATAATTCAAAATTCAAAATTCAAAATTCAAAATTTCTTCCTCGTTTTCATCATATCTCAACCGATGAGGTGTACGGCTCTTTGGGCAAAGAAGGTCTTTTTCATGAAAACACGCCCTATGATCCGCGTAGTCCGTATTCCGCATCGAAGGCATCCTCAGACCACCTTGTCAGGGCATATTACCACACATACGGCCTTCCGGTCAGCATATCAAATTGCTCCAACAACTACGGCCCCTATCAATTCCCTGAAAAACTGATACCGCTTGTTATCATCAATGCCCTCGAAGGAAAAGCCATTCCCATATACGGCGATGGCAAAAACATAAGAGATTGGCTCTATGTTGAAGACCACTGCAGCGCAATCTGGTCGATTTTATCAAAAGGCAAAATTGGCGAAACATACAACATAGGCGGAAGAAACGAGAGAACAAACCTTAAAATTGTAGACACTATTTGCGAAATATTGGATGAATTGTATCCGATAAAGCATTCAAAATTCAACACTCAACATTCAATATTGTCCTCATACAAAAGTTTAATAACCTTTGTAGAAGACAGACCCGGCCATGACAGACGCTACGGCATAGACGCGTCAAAAATAGAAAGGGAGCTTGGTTGGAAACCGGATGTCGATTTTAATGAAGGGATGAGAAAAACTGTCAAATGGTATCTTGAGAATCCGCAATGGATAGAGAATATCAAAAGTGGCGAGTATCTGAAATGGATAGACAAAAATTACACAAAACGACAATGAAATTTTTAATAACAGGCAAAAACGGCCAACTTGGGAAAGAGTTTGTTAAGTCGTTGAGTAGTGGAGTGGCTGAATCGAGTGGGAAAGTGGTTGAGTGGGAAAGTGTCGGAAGGAAGGAATGTGATATATCAAGTCCGAGCCAGATTCTTGAGGTTTTTGAAAGCGTAAAACCCGATATCATCATAAATTGCGCCGCATACAACTTTGTTGATAAAGCGGAAACGGATTATCTAAATGCCTTCAAGGTTAACGCTATAGGCACAAGAAATCTTGCCTTTGCCTGCAAAAAACATAACGCTTTTCTGGTACATTTCAGCACGGATTATGTATTTGACGGCAAAAAAAACTCCGGCGCATACACCGAAGATGACAGGCCTAATCCATTATGCGAATATGCTAAATCAAAGCTGGCGGGCGAGGAATTTGTCAAAGAATATTTATTCGATTATCTAATCTTTAGGGTAAGCTGGCTATATGGAGAGGGCAAAAACAATTTCGTGCATAAACTACTCCAATGGGCAAAAACACAGGAATACCTAAAAATTGCCTATGATGAGTTTTCTGTCCCGACATCAACAAAAATCGTTGTCAAATATACGATGGCAGCATTAAAAAAAGATTTAAGCGGATTATTTCACCTTGTAAATTCGGGATATGCCTCACGCCTTGAATGGGCAAAGCTGGTGTTCAAGACACTGGATATAAAAACATTCATTTATCCTGTGCCGCGCCGTCAGTTTGACCTTCCCGCCAAAAGACCAAAATTTTCTGCAATGAACAGCGCAAAATTAGAAAAAGAATTAGATGAAGATATTCCCTATTGGGACGATGAGGTGATTAGATTTTGCAGAAATATGCGATGAGGTTCCGTCGGGTATTGTTAGGTGGTATATATATAAAAAGCCAAAGAGTTCTCTCCCTGCCTGTCAGGTTACCGTTTCCACCTCGTAGGTGGAAATAAAGGATTTTGGGATAAAATATCATAAGATTGTTGATGTGTAAAGGTAGCCTGTTTTCACCTGCGAGGTGAGAATAATTTTTTCATAGATCTATATCTGCCTTGAAGT
>CAJVYT010000334.1 GCA_913009765.1 uncultured candidate division Zixibacteria bacterium | reverse complement strand
TAATTATTGTTTTGTATTTTTTTTTTTTTTTCAAGCAGAAGACGGCATACGAGATATATCAGTGTGACTGGAGTTCAGACGTGTGCTCTTCCGATCTGTGGAGCTCAACATAAGACATGTTATGTGAAGCCCATAATTATGTGAAGTGCTACTCATTTAATCTTAGTTTTCCCTTTAATTCTTCTCACTTGATCAGCAATTAACTGCACATAATTGATGCTCTTTGGTAAGGTTATTTAACCATGCCATGATATCCGGTTTATGCCAAAGGTTTTCTTTTTTCATGTCAGGGGCACTGGCCTTTTCGAGCATTTGCCGTTTCATCTCCATGTCGATCTCAAGGTAGATATGAGTAGTGTTTATGCTAGCATGACCGAGCCAATAGCTCACCATATTAATATCATTTCCTGACCGTAGTAAGTGCATGGCGGTAGTATGTCTGATTGTATGAGGTGAAACTTTTTTTGTTTTTATAGAGGGGCACTGATCTTGAGCTGCGACCTTGTATTTGTTTGTGATATAGCGTATTCCGAAGCGAGTGATGGGAGCGCCATTAGCATTAAGAAATAAATACTCAACTCTTCTTTCTTTCGGAGAGCGGTATTCTAAGTAGAATTTAAGAGCAGCAACCGTTTCTGGCCATAAAGGACAATTGCGATGTTTCTGGCCTTTGCCTAGAAGGTGTATTTGAGCACCTCCATCCAAATGTAGATCGTCAAGCTTAGCGTCTACGATTTCACTTACTCGTGCGCCGGTGTTATAAAGCAACAAAAGCAACGCTTTGTCACGTATTCCGGTTCTAGAGTTAATTTCTATAGCATCGAAGATGGCCTGCATTTCTTTTTCCTCAAGGTAGCCAACCGTGTGATGCTGGGTACGTTTCAATGGGATAGCCCGAATTCTTTGACAATGGTTTAATAGTATTGGCTCCTCTCTGGCAATAAAGTTAAAAAGGCTGCGGATAGCAGCTAATCTAGCATTTCTTGTCCTGGGTGAGCATTTTCTTTTTTGTTCCACGTAATCCAGGAAAGCTGTAACTGTTTTTTCTGTGATATCTTCAATTGTAAGTTTGTCCACGGAACGTCGAAGTGTGTCGGCAACGTAGCACAGTAGCAGCTTAGTGGTATCGCGATAAGCGATGATGGTATTGGTTGAAAGACCTTTTTGTACGAGTAGGTAATGGCTGAAGAATCGTTTCATATAATTGGCTAATAAGTGAGTCATGATTTTCCTCCCTTGTCTTCAAAGTGACGCAAGTAGTGATTATGAAATCGTTTGTTGACTTGTCCAAGTAATTCGGTTGTAGGATGAAGGTAAACATGAGTGGAGGCGACACATACATGTCCCATATAGGTGGCTAGCGCTGGAAGCATAGCGTTGATATCCTGCTCATTCTGGTACCAGTCTAATAGTCTATGCACCGCAAAAGTGTGCCTTAAGTCATGGATACGTGGGCCAGTATGCTTATGATGAGGAATACCGCATTTCTCAAGCAGTTGCCGAAAGGTTGCGTAGACCGTACAATGATGTAACTGCCGAGCCCGCAGGTTAATAAACAGTGGCGAATCTGGCTCTTTTGTGCCAAGCTGAATCCTACGTTTGATATACTGACTAAGACTTTGAGATGTGGAGGGATGTAACGGTATCCAGCGTGCCTTCCTGAATTTTCCCTCTGCAATATAGAGAAGTTCATGCTCTTCCTGGAAATCTTTGATCGTCAGAGAAAAGGCCTCGCCTATGCGAATCCCCGTGGTGTATAAAAGCCCGAAAAGGGCCTGGTAGGTATGAGGCCGTAGAGATCCAATAGGCAGTAATGTGGAAGAGGCCAAGAGCAGGCTCTTGATTTCCTGTTTACTGAAAATATAAGGGTGAAAGACCTTTGAGGAGGTAATGCATTTCATGAACTCTGGTACATAGCAACACGGATTTGTTTGAGCGATATACTTACATATCTGGCGAACAACACAAAAACGGTTGAATTGAACCCGAGGACGTAAATGTGATATGCTTTGCATATAATCCTCAACAATGTGACGGGTGGCGGTTAATTCATTAGGATATTTTTCAGACAAAAAGTGATCAAAGTACATAAGTAGTCTTGCTTGAGAACTATAATCTGTACCAGAAAGACGGCGTAATTCGATAAATCTTTCGATCTCATTGGATAAGCAACTGCAAAACTTAATGGTTTTCATTATGTAACCTCCAGAGGCCATGCTAACCCTACCTGTTTCAGAAGATTGAAGTCGACTTTGGTATAAATAAAAGTCGTCTCCAGATGCCGGTGCCCAAGTACGTCGGCTATCTCTTTAAGAGAATGTCCCTTTTGCAACATACGAGTGGCAAAATTATGTCTGAATGCGTGTGTACCTTTGCTGTGGCAGTTGATACCGGCAGCAAGAATATTGCGTGAAACTATAGAAGAGATGACGTTGGAATAGAGAAGTGGATGAAACGGGGCACGAGTGGTAAGAAAAACTTCCGGATAAGAATTTGGCGGACGAGCGTTTTGCAAATAATCCAGCAAGCTTTGTCCCACTTCATCCGTCAGTGGCAACAGACTGTCCTTACCATGTTTTAAGGCTTTGAAAAGTATCTGGTCTGCTGCCCAATCAATATCTTGCAGGCGAAGAGCTCTAATCTGTCCTCCACGCACACCGTAGGTATAAAGCATCTGGCAAATCGCATAATCACGGCGACCGACATTGTCACTACGGTTAATGATGTTCAGTACTTTTTTTGCCTGCTCGTCTGTTAATCCGCGTGGTACAGTGGCCAGCCTATAAGTACGTAATGTAGGCACAGCACTATCCAATGGCTGCGAAATAAAATCTTGTTGCAAGCAAAATCGGAAAAAAGTCCGTAACGTCGATTGCATTGAGTGGCGGGCTGAATGTCCCGTCTTCTGAGCATATGATATAAAGAAATGTTCAACAATTTTAGGGGGTAGCTTTGATATACCAGTAATTGTTGCCTGAGAACCAAGCCACTTGAGGAAGTGCTTAAGGGACTGTGATCTCCTGTCTAGTGTGCCTGGAGCTGCATTTTGAAAGTCGCGCATCCACGCAAGATAGGAATCCAAAAGGGGTTGATAAATAGGAGGTTCGGCCAAATGGTCGAAAAGTTGCAAATGACAAAGGTACTTTACAAAACGATTTATAGACCACTGAATATTACGCAGACGATTCTTCGAGGATTTTTGAGATTGAGTCCTAAATGAATATGCCTTGAAGAATCCATCAATGTCTTCAATTGTTAAAGGCAGTTTGCTTACCTTTTGCTCATCAAGGTAACCATTTAGATGAGAGACTTTGGATAAATGATTGCGTATGGTAAATAGGCTAAATCCATCATCTTGCAGCCAATCACAGTATCCATCTAGGAGATGTCCTAATGGACCACTTCGTAATTTACCAACCGTTCGTGAGCACAAAAAAATACTTTCTAATGTCATGACGCAACCTCCTTAATTTAACTGCCTTGCTAACCAAGGTAATTAAATTAAAGATTGTCATTACACAGAATTATGTGAAGTGGTTATTGAAAAAAATGGTGGAATAAGCTAGTAAATGATAAAAGGAAACGAGGTGGGGTGATATCGACTTCACATAATTATGGGCTTCACATAACATGTTCACCTGTTAGTGGATCCCGGCGATAATCCTGAGTCTCTTTCTTTACTGATGAAACATGTTGCCGGTCGTCAGACAAGGCATATCAACAAACTTGAAAAACGAAGTGGCAGTCTGTGGGAAGGGCGGTTTAAATCCAGTATTGTCTCAACAAAAGAGTATTTGTCGGCTTGCTGTCGCTATATTGAGCTCAACCCTTTACGGGCCGGAATGGTCGATAATTTGTCCAAGTACAAATGGTCAAGTTGTCCCTGTAAGGTTAATGGGGTGAATGATCCTGTTGTCGATTTGCCTATTTAGTATTTGTCGATGGGGGAAAATACCGGTGAAAGACAACTGGCTTATTCCAAATACCTTACCGCAACGGTTCCGGACTATGAACTAAAGTTGATCCGTGAAGCATTACAGCGAGGGCAAGTGACCGGTGGAGCCGATTCCGGAAAGAAATATCAGAGAGGCCAGGTATTCGCTTGTCTAATAAAGGGCCGGGGCGCCCCCGAAAAATTAAAGCTAAACCTGAAAAATAAATCTGTCCCCTTTTGCCTTACATATATTCACGTCGGAGACACTTAAAGTTATGGATGAAAAGCAAATCCCCTTAAATGAGCGAATTATTTTTGCACTTGATGTTTCATCACACGAAGAAGCTATGAAGCTGGTTGAAAAATTAGACGGTGAAATTAAATTCTTTAAAGTTGGTTTACAGCTCTTTCTAGCAGGATGGTTTAAGACCATTGACGCCATCATCGAAAGAGGCAACAAAGTGATGGTTGATCTTAAATTTTTTGATATTCCGGAGACTGTAAAGCTAGCTGTTGATCAGCTGAAAAATCGAGGTGTTACCTTTGCCACAGAAATAGCACTCTTTCCATAGGGAGTAGCAAGAGCAAGGTATGGAATTATCTGGTCAGCCATCCATTCATCTAGGCAAGCATCACTATCTATCTGCCTTTTTATTGCAAGCCCAGCATCCCTTCCAACAAATTCAGATTTCTTTCCTAACTCACCTATATTGCCAGCACCAATTCTGCAGTTTTCATAATTTGCATGCATATGAATGGATGAACCAGGATCTAAAGTTGTTTCATATCGTATGTTTTTATGACTAAATGTCTCATTTCCTAAAACTTCCTCAGCTCCATAAATCTGCCGTTCAGCAACCTTGGCATTTTTCAGCTTGTTTGAAGCTATACTCCAGACATCAACCCTTTTTAACGCCCCTCTTTTTACAAGTTCAATGGGCTTTGGAGCATAACATGGCTTAACAGAAAATGCAACCTTACCGCCCCCTTTTGGATAAAACCCCCTCTTCAATATTTCAATATCCGTTTTTATCCCTATTTTATCAAGATAATGCAAAAACA
>CAJVYT010000333.1 GCA_913009765.1 uncultured candidate division Zixibacteria bacterium | reverse complement strand
GGGGGGAACATCCTCAAGTCCACACCATATGGATTTCGGAACAGCATGGAACCAGGAAAGCCCTGTTCAATAAAGCTTTCTTTCGCATGCCTGGACGGAACCACAATGGTATCGGCCAGTTCATAGCCGGCTAATTCCCTCCGAGCATAATAATCAGGCACAAGGGATACATTTTTGGACACACCGGCTATTCCTTCGAGTATCTCTTTTTGGGACATAATATGTCGGCTCCCCCTCTCTATCCATACCTGGGCGCCGTATTTTCGACGTGCCGCCTTGGCGCTAACAATGCTAAGGCCAGATATGCCGATAAAAAGGTCGCAAGGAGTAATAAGCCTCGCAGTCAGATGATCTATCGATCTCAACAAAAGATGCTCCCTTGCTTCTCTAAACTTTTCAGCCAATGAAAGACTCTTTATCAAGAGGGTCGGCGCCACGTACGGTAAAAGGCAACAGTTACACTGATCTGGCAACCCAAATTTCCGGGTTCTGAACCTCGGTACATACGAATAAAAACGGACAGTATGACCAAGAGAATCCAATTCTCGCGCCAAATCACATAGATGGAATCTGCCGGATGACAAAATAGCAATACGCATAGAAAATACCTACGATATATAGCGAGCTTACTGCTTTAAGAATTTGGCATTCGCAATTTGCCGGAACCGCCCCGCGAATGAGACAGCAGGGTCACAATACATGGAGCATCTCTTGCATATAGATGGAAAGTATCCGGCTTCCCACCTCTCGAGAATAACGGGTATCTTTTCAAATGCTTGCTGAATATTCATATTCTCAACATTGCCAATGTGGAGATCCGGATCGCGAAGGATATTCCGGCAGGAACACAAATGAATATCCCCATCAGGATGTATAGTGAGTTCGAATAAAAGAGTGCATGGACGTTTAGTCAGCTTGGGTTTTTTCTTTTGAATTCTTAATCCCGGGGGCAGCATTTCCTGTTTAACCAGACCGAGCCAGTCATCGACTTCGGTCATCATACATATTTCATCTGCCAGGTTTTCGATTTCGCTTATTTCCGGGAAAGCCATTAATTCCTTATCTCCTAAATCCCCTCGCAACCATAGGTTGATTCGTTTAGGCCTCCCCAGTTCATTGTTTTTTCGCAAGAGTCCAAGTATATTGGCGCGCGTTTGCTCATAAAATGGTCTCCTGCAAATTCGTTCGTACATATCATTAGCAAACCCGGGGAAGGAAATGTTTATGATATCCGGTCCCTCATTCAGCAGTGTTTCGATACCGATATGATGAAATCGGGTTCCATTAGTTGTCACTTCGATTTCTCTGACACCGCACTTTCTTAATGCTTTGATTTTCTCGATGAAACTATGAGCCAGCAATGGCTCCCCTAAATCAGGGCTCAGCATCACACGTTTGATTTTGACATCCTCAATATTTTTAAGTATTTTATCAAAGATGCTCCGAGGCATGTGAATCTTTTCTTTTCTATCTGTAACTTGGTAAGGACAAAAAACGCAGTCGATATTACACACCCTGGTCAGCGCCAGGTCCAGTCTTAAAATTGATATATCCAGATAAAAACGCCGCGGCAGCCTTCTCCAGAATAGTTTTGCCAGATAAGTTATACCATTACGGGCAATGTGCTTAACTAAATTATCTTTACTGGTTAGAGATATTGCCGGCATAGGATTACAGCTCCTTTTATATTTTTATGGTTCATCCGGATAATGAGTACCCCTGACAGGGCTCCGAGGGCATGAGAGAAAATTCGAGAGTTATTGCTCCCGTACTCAAAATCATCCAAAACCCGGTGCCTCCTTTAAGTAGATTTTTTTGGGCTTTCCCGGCTGTTCAACGACTTCGGCCAGAACCTGACAAAGGACTTCCCCTTGGGTATTCCAGGAGAAATGCTCCAAGGCCTTTCTATTATCGCATGAGGGTTGACGGCCGGCATCTTGCTGCCGGATGTTCTCCAGGGATGCCTTTAATTCCTTGCCATTCCTGCACGGATACAGATTCCCCTGGACCTGGTCGGCCAACTGTAACGCTTCGGCCGTCTCCCTTGGGAAGGTAATGATGGGCCTCCCACAGCAAAGGAGTTCCACAAGTTTGTGGTGAAAGGTAGTTGGGGACCAAAGGTATGCATTGACCGTTGAAGAACGGCACAGCTCAAAAAGCTTTTCAAGACCCAAATAGTGATGTATTTCCATACGACAGAGACCTTCCAGCACCCGGCCTGCCTGATTTACCCTGCCGGCGTCTCCTCCCGCATAGATGAAGGTGACCTGCATTCGATCTGAATAATCGAGATTGAGCAACCAGTCACGTATCCCTGCCAGAAATCTTCCCAAATTCTCCTCGCTGTAAGTACTGCCAACTAAAGTAAGGCTAAAACCTTCGCCGGGAATATCCGATTGTCCAAAGTAAGATTAATTCCTGAACTTTTGAGCCATTTACCAAATGCAGGGGAAAAATGTTCCTGGAAAGGCTTGCCCATAGAGGTTGGATAATCGATTTTCCCTTTACCTTCGTTTCATATTATTCAACAGTGACGTTAAGACATTTGTGCAATGCATCATCATACAAATCATTTGTTTCTTTTTTTATAAAATTAATCTCGTCACGATCAAGCTTCTCTTTCCATTTATTAAGTCGAGACGAATCTATCCAAGCAGCACCTTTCCCAAAGCTTGTATTAGATATTCTTGGAAAATCATTAATCGTTGGTCGCAACATTATTTTGTTAAAATCGATATTTATTTTATTGCATATTTGAATTAGTGACTTTTCAGGTGATTTAACTAACTCGTCATAATTTATCAGCAGGTAATGATCTGGGAATATTTCATTTGCTTTAATTCCAGTACGCACAGAATTTATCCATCTTTGTTCAAGGTAATCATTCACCTTTTTAGTTTCATTTCCATAATTTTTTTCCGATGCCCACCAAGCCAATGGATTTCTAATAATCTGCAAACGATATCCATCCTGATAAACAGAAAAAAATGCTTCAATATCTTTTATTTCGTTTAAATTCCATGGACAAAATGCTACAATAAATTTTTTCCCGATGCTGTATAAATTTTGATAATTAATCCAGGCATTAAAAAAACTCGTAAAATAAGCACCTAACACATCACGGGTTTTATCTTTTTTATTAGAAAAGAATATTTTTTTCTGTATCCGTCTATTGAAGTAGAAAGGAATATGCTTATCAAGTCCATTAACAATAGCATGTGTTACCCATCTATCTCTTAATAATTCAAAGCTTTTTTTATTATGCTGTATTTGTTCCCAGTGATAACCATTTTTCTGAAAGCTAAGTTCATGAGGAAATACAAACAATTTGGGATGGCCATCAAATAAATTTCGAATTAAGGTTCCACCTTGCCGAGCAGGTTGTGATATATATATCAGCGGAACGTTACAATCCACAATAAAATCACACGGTTTCCTTAAATTGTACTCTTTTAAATTACTAATTAAATTATTATATTGTTGCGCAAAAAAAACATAAGTAGCTTGAGGTAAATAATTCATAGCTTTTTTGCGTAAGATTTTTTTCACAGACATACTTAGGAGCCGTTATCTAATAAAGTTTACATTTTTTCGAGTTGAGGGGCTATTGTGTAATTCCATTCGCCATGAAACTCATCCTTATGAATATTGATCTTTTTAAATTCTTTATCCAGCACTTTGATTCCTTTTTCGTATGTGTTTTTGTCAAGTTCAGATACTACCTTTAATCCGTTGGCAGTTTTAGTTGAACCAATCAGCTTGACAATTACCTCGTAACTTGTGAGAGGTTTTCCTCGCCAGTTTAAGGAAATATAAGAAAATAATTTATGTTCTATCTTGTTCCATTTGCTGGTGCCTGGCGGAAAATGGCACACTGAAATTTCCATATTAATTTCATTGGCAAAATCTTGAAGTTCCTTTTTCCACAGCCTTACTCGCGAACCATTGCTTCCTCCCCCATCGGCGGTTATCAATATCTTTGTCGGTGACATGAAGTAAGACTTCCCCATTTTGTGCCACCAATTTCGTATTGATTGTACCGCAAACTCAGAAGTATCCTTATCTATGCCAACACTTACCCACCCTTTATTATTTGCAATATCGTATACCCCGTATGGAGTTACTTTTCCTTTTGCACCTGAAGGGAAATCATAAACCTTTGTTTCTTCAGGCTTACCCTTTGGCCTCCATTCCCTGCCATTATTCTTGAAGTTACCGATTAACTCTTTTTTTTTCGCATCAACTGATATAACTGGATTGCCTTCATTTTGGAAATCAATCACTTTTTGATGAATATGTTGAAATTGCTTGTTCCTGTCAGGATGCCCTTTCCCTTCATCGGTTTTCTTGTTCGCTTGTAGGCTAAAACCCTCAGATTTCAATATTTCCCCAACAACTCTATAGCTGACTGAGTAACCTTTGGTTTTTAACTCTAAAGATATTTTTCGTAGGCTTTTGCTTGTCCATAGAAGGGCAGACTCTGGCTCTCCGCGTGTGTGTGGCTCAATTATATTTTTTAGCTCTTCTTTAATTTCTGGGTACTTATCTATGGCTTTCTTCCTTCCGCCTCCTTTTTTTCTTGAATTTTCAACAGGTACTTCTATATTTTTTTCAAGCTCTTTTTTCCCTTTAGTTATGACAACCCTTGACACACCAGATAGCTTTGAAACTTTTGTGACACCACCGTAACCAAAGTAATTTGCTTCTATAGATAAATATATCCGCCTTTGTCTTTCGGACAAAAAAGGTAATATTGATTTGTATTTTTTACTTAATTCCGTTTCCTCGTTCATAGAAAATAAGCATAGACCATTCTCATTAAAATGTAAAGTTTATTTCGTAACGACTTCTTAGCGCAAGTTCCGTAGCCGCCTTGTCTATCATCGCCGTAATGATGTCCAGTTCTTTCGCAAGGTGGATGGGCAATTCATTATTAGTGAAATTGTAACCGCCCCCGTCATTATGCTTAGATCGGAAGAGCACACGTCTGAACTCCAGTCACACTGATATATCTCGTATGCCGTC
>CAJVYT010000332.1 GCA_913009765.1 uncultured candidate division Zixibacteria bacterium | reverse complement strand
ATTAGGAAAGAATATTTTTTTTTTTTTCAAGCAGAAGACGGAATACGAGATATATCAGTGTGACTGGAGTTCAGACGTGTGCTCTTCCGATCTTAGTCATGCATCACGTTGGAACGATTGATAGTGCGGAAATAATAGAAGAGGCGAAGAAGCTGGGGATCCCTTATATTTATATAAACCATTACTCAAACAACCAGTTTAACAATGTTTCAATCAGAGAGCAAATAGTTGATGTTGCAGGTATAGCGGGAGTTTCAGGCTTTGAAGTTCCAAGGAGGCTGAAAGAGCATTTTTGTAATTTGTCTGATGGTATAGACCTGGAGTTATTTGACCCGTATGGAGCGAGACCATTAAATATCGAGAAAAATGTTCCTACAATAATTTATCCTGCTCGAATTACGCGGGTTAAGGGGCAAACCGATTTAATCAAGGCCTATGCTAAGCTAAGGAGCGAGGGGCTGCGTGCAAGGATTGTATTTGCCGGTAGAGCTGATTCTCATGAATATGAAGAAGAGCTGAGAGGGTTAGTGAGAAAGAACGGGTTAACGGATGATGTGTTGTTTGTTGGTCAATTAAATACGGAAGAGTTGCGCGATTGGTATGGGATTTCATCAGTTATGGCTTTTCCTACCTATCATCAAGAGGGCCTTGGAAGAATACTTGTTGAGGCCCAGGCGATGAAGGTGCCTCCCGTTGCTTATATAATTGGAGGTACGCCTGAAGGAATTCAGCACGGGGAAACGGGGTTTCTCGTCCGTAAAGGAGATATCCAGACCTTTACTGAACGATTAAGAGAGCTTTTGACGAATGAAACAAAGAGAAAAAAAATGGGGGAAGAAGGGAGAAGGTTTGTGCAGGAGAATTTCAGTCTCGAGGCACTTGCAGATCGGCATGAGAAATTTTATTTGAGGGTTTTGAGTAATGCCGAGAGGTTATAGGAAAATTTCGGTTGAGCACTTTTTAAGGTTGGAATGCTTGTTTATTGGAATGGCGTTACAATCTGGCTAAACCTGATAATAAAACCATGAAAAAGTTGATAAAACAAATATTAATGCCGTTCGTGGATATCTTTCTGGTTCCGTTCGTGTACCCTTCCGCGTGGTTACTAAAGAATATCAGGAAAGCTGGCATTCAGAAATATCCATTATGTAAAAGAACACTGCTAAACATGGGGGTTTTTCCTATAATAAATGATTACTATGAACCGCAATTCGATATGAGGGAAGTAAACTGTTCCTTCTCTGAAGAAAGGAGTTTACCTGGAGTTAACTGGAACATTCAAGAGCAATTAAAAACTCTGGAGAGACTTGATTTCTCTCAGGAGCTTGCAAATATTCCAACTAAAAAAACTGGTGATTTGCATTTCTATCTAAATAATGGAGGATTTGGATCGGGCGATGCTGAATATTGGTATCAACTTATAAGGCTAAAAAAGCCGAAGAGAATATTTGAAGTCGGGAGTGGCAATTCTACTCTTATGGCAATAAATGCTATATTGAAAAATAAAGAAGAAAATCCAAATTACAAATGCAAGCATGTATGTATAGAACCTTATGAAATGCCTTGGTTAGAAAAAACAGGAGTTTCTGTCGTTAGGAAGAAGGTGGAAGATGTCGGGGTTTCATTTTTTTCAGAAGTAGGAGATGGTGATATTCTGTTTATTGATTCTTCTCATATTATAAGACCTGCAGGTGACGTGCTTTTTGTATACTTACAAGTACTTCCTACTCTAAATAAAGGTGTAATTGTTCATGTACATGATATTTTTTCTCCAAGAAATTATTTAGATGTATGGTTAAGGGATGAAATAAAATTTTGGAATGAACAATATTTGTTAGAAGCTTTTTTGTCTCATAATGCCGACTGGAAGATTATTGGCTCATTAAATTATTTGCACCATAATTATTATGAAATGTTGAAAAAAGTATGTCCATATTTAACTCCGGATAGAGAGCCTGGATCTTTCTATATGCAAAAAATTGCCTAACAAGTACAGTGTGGCAGTAATTCGTATCTGATTGTTCGCTCAGGTGGCATGGGGAAGAAATATTGGTACCTAAAGTTATTATTATAATTCTCAACTGGAACGGGTTAGCCGACACTCTTGAATGTCTTAATTCGCTCGCAAAATCGAATTACAGGAATACCGGGATAGTAGTAGTGGATAACGCTTCGACTGACCATTCGGCGGAAATTATTTCACAAACTTACCCACATGTGGATGTTCTTCGCAACAGCGAAAACGAGGGCTTTTGCAAGGGAAATAATATTGGAATTCGTTATGCTCTTGAGCGTGGCGCTGAGTATGTTTGGTTGTTGAACAATGACACTGTAGTAGAGGTTGACACACTATCGAGGCTCGTCGAGACGGGAGAAAGCTCATCTGAAATCGGACTTGTCAGTCCGACTGTTCATTACTTTGATGACAAAACAAAGGTACAGTTTGCCGGCAGTTACATTGACATTGCTACCTTCGACATACATTATCCGGAAAATAAGGAAAGTGTAGAAGCGGTCTTTCAAGCCGGGCCGAGTGTCTTACTGTGGGGAACAGCGCTCCTTATTAAGACATCTGTTATTAAGAAGATCGGTTTGCTTGACGAGAGGTTCTTTGCATATTGGGAGGATAAGGAGTATTCATTGAGGAGTCTCAAGAGTGGTTATCGAAACATTGTCTGTGCCACAGCGCGGATCTATCATAAGAGGAAGCTTATTTCGGAAGGGGAAGAGGCTAAAAAAAGTGCATATTTCTATTATTACATTGAGCGTAACCGTCTTTTGCTGAGGCGGCAGGAACTTCATGGGGTACTATCGAAGGTTCGCTTCTATTTAATGGCTCTGGCTGTGGGTTCTGCCCACACTCTTCGTTGGCCACATGAGTATGTTGATGTTGCACTTATGGGTGTCTGGCATGGCCTAAAAAGAATTTATGGGCCTTTTAAAGCTGAACCAAAGATGCCGGTAGTGTTAAGGAAGATTCTTCTCAGTGCATCCAAAATTCATCCGGTCTTTATTGCCAATCTGCTGACTTTCAACGTGAGAGCTGCGTATAATGGTTATTCGAGGTGGTATAAAAAACAAGGATGCGATAACCAAAATGAGAAAGATTAGAAATATTACGGATTGGGATAGAAAAATAAATCATGATAAAAGGGGAAAATAAGTGAATGAGATGAAGAAAATATTAGAAGAAAGTATACAAAGGGTAGAAAAATGGGTTGAGGACCATGATTATAAAGGATACGAGCCTTTTGATGGACTGTCTTCTTTTATAAGACCATTGACGTTTGGTAATTTATTTATGGATAGACTTTTGATGCAGCTTATTCGACAGAGTCCAATCAATCTAAGACCACTGTTTGGAGTAAAGCCTCTAGAATCTACAAAAGGACGGGGATATATGGCGTGGGGCTACCTGACAATGCTAAAAAACACAGGTGATCAAAAATATAAAGATAAAGCCGTTAACTGCCTTGAATGGTTGATAGAAAACAAAGCGCCGGGCTATTCAAATTATAGTTGGGCAAACCACTTTGATTTTGCCAGCCGTGGCGGCAGATACTCAAAACATGAACCAATCATTGTTTGGACAACTCTAATAGGACAAGCGTTCCTTGATGCTTATGAAGTAATTGATGAGCAAAAGTATCTGGAAATTGCTATCAGCATATGCGATTGGATTATGGAATTGCCAAGAACGAAGACAGAAAAGGGTTTATGCCTCGCTTACCATTCTCACGCTACTGGTAATAGCTCAGTACACAACTCTAATATGCTTGGTGCGGCAATGCTGGCGAGAACTTCAAAAATTACTGGCAATAACAAATACTTAGAAGTGGCAAAGGAAGCAATGGAATATAGCTGTTCAAGACAGCTTTCTAATGGGGCATGGTATTATGGAGAATCTCCCAATAACCATTGGATAGATAATTTTCATACGGGATATAATCTTGATAGTCTGAAATGCTACATAGAGAACTCAGATGATAAAAGTTATGAAGAAAATTTAATACGTGGATTCGAATTTTTTAAAAACACATTCTTTGAACCAAACGGAAGACCTAAATATTATCATAACAGAACATACCCTGTAGACAGCCAGTGTGCTTCCCAGGCAATAGAGACGCTGGCCAATTTTTCAGAATTTGATGAATCAGCCCTCGACTTGGCTTTAAAGGTGGCTAAATGGACTATTGATAATATGCAGGATAGAGACGGTTATTTTTACTATAGGCAATATCCTTTGATTAAGGCAAAAGCACCGATGTTTCATTGGGCACAGGCTACTACATATAAAGCATTAACTCTTTTATTATCAAAAGTAAAGTAAGGAACTGTCGAACAGGGCATTTACCGCCCTCGACAGGGTCGGTGGTAGTTTACTGTAAGGAGCAGATTTAACTTCTGAATTGAGTTAAAATCAAAAAGTGAAAGGCTGATCTTGTTAATGGGACAGTACTTAGGGAAGCTATAGTGTTTTTAAAGAGGTGGATACCGAAAAGGTATAGAAATAAAATCAAGAATATCTTCCTTTACTATTATGTTGCTATGGGCAGATTCAATCAAATAAGGATGCAGAAGATTTGCTTTTTCTATAAACCCGAAGTTCCTGATTTTGGAAAAGAATTTACATATATAAAATTAGGTAAGAAGGAAGATGTATTCAATCCGAGGAGCTATTCGGTAATTTTCGAAGCTGATTTGCCGGACAATCTATCAAAATACAATGAACACTTTTTAGATTATTCAGGATTGTATGCTCTCTATAAAAATAATTTAATTAAAGAAGATCATCTGCTTTTAATACACTATGACACCCAAATACTACATAATAAATGGATTGAGATCATTAAAGCTCGTGTAAGAAAAAATAATGTAGTATTCTCCACTTGGGCGATAGATAATGAAAAATCCGAAGTAGCCCGATGGGTTTATAACCGAATTGATGATATATTTCTTGCCACCCATGAGCAATCTTTTCTTTCCTTTCTTAAAAAAAATGAGCTTGATAAAGTGCCGAATTCCAGTCAATTTGCT
>CAJVYT010000331.1 GCA_913009765.1 uncultured candidate division Zixibacteria bacterium | reverse complement strand
ATACGTAACTTAAGTATTTAATTTGGAGAATCCATAACATGAAAAAATTGCAAAAAGGTTTTACATTAATCGAACTGATGATCGTGGTCGCGATTATTGGTATTCTGGCGGCCATCGCCATTCCGGCTTATCAGGATTACATCGCCAAGACCCGTATTTCTGAGTGCGCGGCTGCTTCTGCGGCAATCAAAACCAATGTTGCCCTCTCTATTCAGGACGGTAACCTGCAACTGGCTGATCCAGGCAACACAGGAACGGTTTTACTGAATTCTGCAGTACAAGGAAACCAAACGATTGGTGTTCTGGGGCAGGCTTCTTATGTCAGTGAAAACATTTCTCGAATCAATATAACCACGTATGTTGAGCCGGCAGATGCAGTGGGTGTTATTCGCTTAGGTGCCGCATTTGCATGTACTTACCAGAACAACATTCCAACATACTCGATACTTGCTGGTAACGTGCCTACTTACCTGCATTTTCGCTCTCAACAGCAAGCCGGTAACATTCGCTGGGTGCCAACCTCAATCGTTGCCACCACTGGTGTTCCTATAACCAATGTTCAGCGCAAGCATTTTCCTAAGAAATAAAAGGCTGAGGAACAACAAAGCTACAAGTGCCCCCCATCTATATGGGGGGCTTTTTTTTGGGGAGATACATGAAAAAAGAAATATACACGTGTATAACTTTTCTGTTTATAACCACCATCATTACACTGACTATCTACTGGAATGGTCTGTATGGGCCACCGGTTTTCGATGATATCCCCCACATCGCTTACAACAGTAAAATCTTCATAGAAAATCTGGATCTTTCATCTTTAAAATCTGCAGCGTTTTCCCAAAAATCAGGCGTGCTACAGCGACCGATTGCCCTGCTGTCACTGGCACTTAATTATTATACAACAGGTACTGATACCTTCTGGATGAAACTCACCAACCTGGTGATTCACATAACATCTGGCTTTGGTTTGTTTTTACTCGCCCGGTTCTTGCTTGCCCGGTTTTATACACAAAACAATAACCCTGTTTCATTTAATCAAATAAATTTTCTTGCGGGTGCGGTAAGTATTTTATGGCTGGTTCACCCGTTAAATCTTACCTCTGTGCTCTATATCGTACAGCGCATGAATCAACTTTCTGCACTGTTTTTAATTGCGGCCCTCCTGTCTTACATATGGGGAAGAACAAAAATTGAGAAAGAAAACAAACAGGGCTACTGGATCATTGGCATTGGTTATATATTTTTTGGATTGTTATCAATCTTAAGCAAGGAAAATGGTGCTTTACTACCCCTATTCATAATTCTTATTGAAATTCTGGTATTTCGGTTCGCCGTGCCAGCCCAGGAAAAAAGACGATTCAGGATATTCTGGTCGCTACTGTTTTTGCTGCCAATAGCTATGGGGATTCTGGCAGTACTATTTTTTCCGAATAATACAATTCACCTGGAAGTTTATGACACCAGGACATTTAGTCTTTATGAACGTCTTCTGACCGAGGCAAGAGTCTTGTGGTTTTACATAAGTCTATCAATGGTGCCCGATATCGGCAGGATGGGCCTGTTTCACGACGATTTTCTGCTCTCTCGATCAATTGTTGAGCCACTTACTACTTTATTCTCAATAATTGGAATTTTTTTACTTTTAACGCTGGCGTTTATTGGCATAAGAATCAAATTTTTAACCGTACTTAGCTTTGGTATATTCTGGTTCTTTATTGGACACATTCTTGAGTCGACAATAATACCACTGGAACTAATATTTGAGCACCGTAACTACCTTCCTCAGTTTGGATTGTTATTTGCCCTGATCTTCTATATCACATTTCCTTACAAGTTTTTTTCAAAAGGAATTACTCTTCGATATATACTGCCTGTTGTCCTTATCATGCTTTACGCTTTCGCAACTTTTGGTCGGGCTATTAACTGGTCCAGCGAATGGAATCTTTATAATTCGGAAGTTGCCAATCATCCCAGCTCTCCCCGGGCACATTCAATGCTCGGCATCCTGATGTACGATAATAAATTCTATGACAAGGCAAAAAAGCACCTCTCCATAGCCGCAATGCTAGACTATGAAAGCCCGGATCAGTTGTTGAGACTCATGCAACATACGATAACCATCGAAAGTGTTATTGAAAACGACCTTTTAAACGAGCTGGAATACAGAATAGATAATTACTCATATTCCCAAGTCACTATCTGGATATTCGAATCATTACTGGCCCAAACCAGCAAACATGAAGTCGAATACAAAAGATTATTTAATATTTATGAAAAAATGCTGCGTCGCAACCCAAATATCCTGAACGAAGAATGGCAATTAAGATCATGGGAAATTGCTGGCGTTCACAGCATTAATCTGGGTAGATTTAAAGAAGCGCGAGACTATTTCATGTTTGCGAATAAAAATCAGCCTAAATTGATGAATTTTCTTTTTTTAACTGAAATTTCTCTTAAGCTTGGAAACAAAAAACAGGCAGTGAATTATTTTACAGAAGGCAAGAAACTTAATGCAAAGCCCACAGTAGAAGAAAAGAAGAAAATGGAAAGGCTAGGTGCTAAACTTCGTCCATATACTTTGAATCAGGGAGAGCCTGGAGATGACCAAGACCAATAAAAATGAGATTTCTATAATTCTCCCGGCAAGAAATGAAGCCAGTTCTCTGGAAACATTATTGCCGAAACTAAAATCACTTTATCCTGACGCCCAGATCATCGTAGTGGATGACAAATCGGAAGACTCAACTGAGGCTGTGTGCCAGAAATTCAATGTAGAACGCATTACCAACAGACAACACCTGGGAAATGGCGGTTCAATAAAGGCCGGTGCACGCAAAGCTTCAGGGGAAAGACTTGTGTTTTTGGACGCGGATGGCCAACACAATCCCGAGGATATCCCGAAATTACTTGCCAAGCTTGATGAAGGCTTTGATATGGCAGTTGGCGCCAGATCAGTAAAATCACAGGCAAGTTTTGGCAGGTTACTGGCCAACACTATATATAATCAACTTTCCAGCTGGATAGTAAATTCCAGAATATTGGATCTGACATCTGGATTCAGGGCAGTAGATGCTGAAAAATTCCGGCAATTTTTATACTTACTCCCAAATGGTTTTTCTTATCCGACAACTATTACCATGTCATTTTTTCGTGCCGGCTACCCCCTTGTTTATGTTCCGATAAAAGTAAATAAACGTGTCGGGAAAAGCCACATCAACCTGCTTCGGGATGGCGTTAGATTTTTTATAATTATATTCAAGGTCGGAACACTTTACTCACCGCTAAAAATTTTCTTACCAATCTCTTTTTCATATTTTGTTACAGGCATCAGTTATTATGCCTACACTTATTTCACCTTTGGGAGATTCACTAATATGAGTGCATTGTTATTTATTACTTCAATGCTAATCTTTCTAATAGGACTGGTATCAGAACAAATTACTATGCTGATTTACAAAGACTCTGACAGAAGATGAAGATATTGATTGACATCAATCACCCGGCACATGTGCATTTTTTCAGGAATCCGATAAAAATTCTCACTGACCAGGGTCACCAGGTTATGGTGACAAGCCGCGACAAGGAAATGGCGATAGAATTACTGGAAGAGCTTGGCATACAAAATAAAAAACTGTCCTCACTTGGAGGCGGAGGACTTATATCTTTGGGAAAAGAGCTTGTCTTACGCAACTTTGCCCTGCTAAAAGTCATGCGCGAATTCCGACCTGACCGCATGGCTGCCATTGGCGGCACCAGTATCGCGCAGGTGGGATTTTTCAGTCGCACGCCTTCCCTCGTCTTTTATGATACAGAAAATGCAAAATTACAGAATTCCATAACATATCCGTTTTGTAGCTGCGTTCTGGTTCCTCGTTGTTATGAGGCCTGGTTGCCTAAAACACGTCATGTGCGATATGCCGGGTATCATGAGCTTTCCTATCTCCATCCAAAATACTTCAAACCCAGTTCACAGATAGCGCAGGCAAATGGAATAAAACCCGAACAAAACAATTACTTCGTCAGGATTGTTTCCTGGCAGGCCAATCATGATGTTGGAGAAAAGGGCTGGACCCCCGAAATATTGTCGGGACTTATCAGGCAACTACAAAAAAGTGGGAACGTGCTCATTTCCTCGGAAAGAAGTCTGCCCCAGGAATTCACCCCTTATTTATATAAAGGTAAAGTATCAGAAGTACACCATGTACTGGCTTTCTGCCGATTATTTATCGGTGAAAGTGCCACCATGGCATCGGAGTGTGCAGTACTAGGTGTCCCGGCCATTTATGCTGCCGAAACCGGTCGTGGTTATACTAACGAGCAAGAACAGCGATATGGCCTGGTTAAAAATATTTTTTCTGTTAAAGGACCTCTTATTGAACAGTCCGTAGATGAATTATTAAGCATCGATAAAAAGATTCTGGAATCAAGACATTCACGACTGCTTGATGAAACTATTGACGTCGCAAAATTCATTGCTGACTCGATTATTCAATTCCCTCAGATATTGCAACAATACCAGCAGTCTGGAAAAGCCGCCTAGACTATGTGCGGAATAACAGGCTGGTTCTCCACGCGTGCTCTTGATCCTGGATCAGAAGATCGACTGAATAGAATGATTGGAGAAATTAGCCATCGCGGACCTGATGCTAATGGGCGATATTGCTCCACACATGCGGCACTTGGCCATGCCCGTCTGTCAATTATTGACCTTGATAATGGTCAGCAACCAATGACCACTGCTGACGGGAAAGCAACAATCGTATTCAATGGTGAAATCTATAATCATAAATCACTAAGAAAAAAATGTCAGAATCAAGGTTACGTTTTCAGGACTCACTCTGATACCGAAGTGATTCTAGCGCTATATCTAATCGGCGGGATTCAGAATGTGAACAACCTGAGAGGCATGTTTGCATTTGCGTTATGGGACAATAATACCAAAGAGGGGTGGTTGGCTCGCGACCCCCTGGGCATAAAGCCGTTATTCTATCACGCCGACCAACAAGGACGACTAATATTCTCGTCAGAGGTCAAGGCAATTATTGCATC
>CAJVYT010000330.1 GCA_913009765.1 uncultured candidate division Zixibacteria bacterium | reverse complement strand
AATCGCCGGAACAGGCAACAATCGACCGGTGGCCCAGGGCATGGAGTCCCTTGTCGATATTATGGATAACCATCTCGATGGGACCATAACCAAGATTCGGTTTTACCGGCTGGTTAATCGTTGCCACATGCAGCACTGTCAGCATTTTGTCTCCCGTTTTTTTTATTGACATTGTATAATTTATCCTGGATCCGTGAGCGTTCGAGAACGGTGCAGCTGCAGATAGCGAGCCTGCGAGACCTTCGAGGCGGCAACGATGTTGATTATCCTGGTGTGATATCAACGAGTTGACAACGCAGCAGATGCGCCGTTCTCGGGCGCCCAGCAGGGCGGCTCGGTGCAGACCGGAAAATGCATTTATTCGTAAATAATACAAATAAATTCCGCATATTGCATGAAGTGTCGCCTCATGCTGTCACGGATCCAGGTTTATGCCGGGTATGAGTGATAGTGAGTGCCCTGCCGGCAATGAGGCTCTTGGTTCGAGACCAGGTAAATGCAGACTCCGGGAGATCGGGCAAAAAAATTCGTCTCCGGCCGGGCACAGTGAATGACACTGCATATCATACACCTGGGCGAGGTTGATTGCAACACATGGCCGCATTTAATACTTACCCCCCAAAGAAGCCTGTTTAGCGCAGCGCCTCTCAACTAATGTTCTTATGATTGAGTCAAGAGGATGATTTTTTCTGCGGCAGCCTCTGCTGCTATTCTGAGAACCTCTTGATCGTTTTCTGTTTTTCCTCCTATTTCTGATTTCAACACCATTGTAGTTTGATACACAATAGACTTGGATTTGTTCGAATAGACAATCAATGTACTCTTCTGGGTGATATTCCCACGATCAAAAGACCATATGTTTGAATTTATTTCAGACCCCATATTTTTGAACGCAATAATTGAATCGGCCTGTGTTTTGGCGCATATTTTTTTGAAATTTTCGACCAGTTCCTGACGTGTCATATTGTTGACGTGGTTATCTATATCCAATTTTTTGATAATTTTCGAAACCCGTGATGGAGTTATCACGGAATCAAAAACGCCTGAGTCCTGCATTTTTTCAGCCATGTATACTTCGATTTCGTTATCTGGCCAGATTGCGGGGGTTGTTATAGCTGTCAGTTCAGTTTTGTTTTTGATAGAATTTTTATCATCGGAAAAGCTAATACCTACCGACCCCCCGGTTGTTGTCTGCACGGTCTTGAAGGTTGTAAATCCAAATGCTGCGCCTTGAGCGATGATTAAAGGGATGACCGCTGCGGCACAGCCACTTAAATAAAATGTTACGATAATGAGGGTAACAGTCTCGAATAATTTACTAGTTTTCATTATATATCCTTTTGTTAAGTTTTGATTATTCTGTCATATAATTCATAGATCTCTTGCAACCATATAAAGAGAAACCATCTTATAGAGCCGCAACAATGAAGATTATCCTTTCTCGGTAGGTTGAGAGGCTATGTCAGCCATAATTTTTTTGTTATAGTCATCTGTTGCAACTGCGCCCCAAATAACACAGATGACTTGGGTTGCAATAAGCCCAAAACCAAAGGTAAAGACTCCTACCAAAATACTCAGAATAAGCATAATTACTCCACCAGCTACAGAAGTGTAAAAAAGGCCCAAAGGACCAAAAAACAGGGTGAGTAAAAGAGTTATTGCCATGCTTTTTTGTTGCATTAAAGCTACCTGGGTTGCCTTGTCGGTCATGTTCGCCCCCTTTTGTGATTTTATAGCCATATTTTTTCAGCAGAGCAGATCTCCTGCTGAATCGCTCATCGAGCGAGAAGATCTCACTTTTCCCTTTTGCATCAGTGCTTAACTCCGATCACTGATCAATTTATGATCAAGCCTCTGTAGGGGGACTTGGTGGGAGTTTAAGAAAAACAAGATTCATTTTTTATTTTCAGTCGGCAGATCGCTCAACCTTTATAGCTGTAATCCTCAGCTTATAAGGTGCTATATTTCAATAATTTTCATGGAATTTATCAAATTTGATTTTGTTTATTGTTTTTTTGATGCAAGAAATTCCCACCAAGTAACATTACATGATGAAGAGTGGAGAAAATTGTGTTCGAATCGAAGGTTAGAGCTTAAAGCTGGAAATAAGGAAACAAATTAATTCTCAACTTGCCAAATCGGAGTATTGGTCACGAATGATTTCAAAGTGTTTTAAGTGATTGCATGTTAGTTGGATCAATGATTTACTATAATAGTGATAATATGCATAATTCTTCCGTTGACGAGCGAGATAAAATGAAAAGTGTCACTGCGTGGTTAAGTGTGGCAGTAACCGTCGTATTGCTGTTTGCGCACTCATTGAACGCAACCGAGATCGTCATTCAAACAGGCGTTGCATCTCCCCAGTCAAAGAGTGAAGAAGATAATATTGAAAAACTCAGGGAGAGAGCTGTTCGGAATGCATTGGACTTGGCCATGCTTCAAGTTGCAGGCGCGTTGGTAACTTCCGAGCGGGTAAATACTATTCGATCGAGAGAGGAAACAACAATTAACGGAGATAAAATTGCAGAACAAACACAACTGCAAAGTCGTTTTCATGGGACGGTTATTTCGCGTACTACCGGTTATGCTCGTCTTTTAGCTCTCTTAAAAGAGTGGAAAGACGGAGACCAGTATTATGTTAAAGCAAAAATTGAAGTGGGTCCGCCGGAGGAAACACCAAACGGTGTGGATGCCGGTTTTTTTTGGGAGAGAGTGGGGGAGCCTTCAATTAATTTATCGTTATTTGAGAAGGTTAACGGCCAAAAAATAGTTGCAAAGGATAATAAAACACTGATCTACTTTCGTGACAACTTGGTGAAAAATGGTATTAATATTTTGTCGACGGTCGAGTCTGCCTGTCAGTATCGTATACGCGTTATTCAAACCTTTCAAACTGAACAGATGTCTGATTATGGAACGTACACCTCTTATTGTAAGCTTTCTTTTGCAATAGAGTATCAGCAGGGGCAAAACACCATACTATCGGCATATCGAGTCAATAATGGCCCTGTCGCCGGTTTTACTCCGGAACAGGCCCAGGAGGGTTGTATTAAGGGTATCGCGCCCGAGGTTTCCGATAGGATGGTTCGTAACGTAGCAACAATCATGAATGATCGCTGGAACAAAGGTTCTGAATATCAGTTGTCGATTGATGATTTGCCAAAAGAAAATATGACCGAGGCAAGCAAAATATTAAGAAATTTATTCATGGTCAGCAGCAGCACAGAGATCACATTTCAAAATAATGTATTGAGCATGTTGATGACCTATAAAGGAACAGGAGTCGGTCTGGCAGAGGCCGTCGGCACTTCCTTTGATGAAGTTGACTGGAAAGTGATACCGGTAACTCTTGAAGGAAATAAAGTTCAGCTGCGCTGGGTTAACCAAAAGCTAAATAATTAAGGAGTTGCAGATGAGATCTAAAAAATTAACTTCTGTTTTTCTGTCATTGATTTGTGTAATAGTCTTGATCACTCCTGTAATTGCACAAGATAATCCAGAAGAAATTTTGAAGCCATCCAGAGCCGGTGTGCAAGACAAAATAGAGCGGGTCCCTCTCGAACAGCGATGGCAGGCTTTTCTCGATTCAAAAAACTGGGGAGAGTGTGTACATGAAGGAGGGGTTCTCACTTTTCCGCAACGGGATATCATAATTAGCTCTGCATCCGAGTTTACTCAAGTCAATGTCGGGCAGCCCGGCTGGGTCGAATCTCGAGTTGTTGCCTTTGAACGCGCAGAGATGGAAGCTAAAGCAAAAATTATTCGTTTTTTGTCTGAAACAATGACGACGGAACGATCCCTCAAATTATTTGAAAATGCAGGCTGGTCTGATGGATCAATAGAAGAAGCTAAAAAAATGGGTCAGGTCGAAGAAACGCTTGGCCGGATAGGGAAAAAATCCATGGCGCTTACCGAGGCTGCACTGGATAAAGCTCTTCAAAAAATAGACGAGGATTATGATCCGGAAAAATACAACAATAAAAGTCCGGAAGAATTGAAAACTATCGTCGAAAATACGTTTAGGCGCCGGGTAAAAGCAATGGCTTTCAGGACGTTAATTGGCGTAACTCAACTTTATAGTACTGAAGGGAAAAACGGGAGTGAATATCAGGTGCTTGTTGGTGTAATTTGGTCGCCAAAGTTGAACAGGCTCGCCATGAGCCTTATGAATGATGAATACAATATTCCACCTGTAAAACCAGGGAAAAAACTCTCTCAACAAATTCCGATAAAAGATAAGATTTTATTAGGCACACTTGGCACTCGTATTGTTATTGATGAAAATGGTCACTACTCCGTACTGGCTTATGCCCAGGCACAGCCACGTCGGTCAGGTCCCAGCCGCACACAAGCTGCACTGCAGACTGCAAAGCAAATAGCGGCTGATCGGGCTCGAGCCATGATCGTCAATTATATTAAAGAAGGTATGACCATGCGCAATGAAGAGAACAGCCGGGAATTGTCCCGAGAATTTTCAGATATGAGCGTGGGAACCGAGACCGTGCGGAAATACGAGCATAGTCTTACAGGCCGCCAGGTAAAAATTAGGCTTCGTGGTATACGTGTAGTGAAGGAGTGGAGCATGGCGCATCCTGAGACCGGTCAAACCGTTGCCGGGGCAGTAATTGCCTGGTCACCGTCGTCCGCATCACTCAGCAAACAAATTGACAGCACCATGAAAAACGGTCGAGTAAAAAATAAGCAGCCCGAAAAGCAGTTACCCGTCAGTTCTGGCGCTATTCTTGAGTCTATGGATGTGGATACTTCGGCATATTAATTCTGATTTGTCAGAAAATGGTAATGGATTCAAACTCAAAATTCAGATTTTTTTGAAGGGGAAGGAAATGATTATGACCTCATGTAATCCGGCGCAAAAAATGGAAAAAACATTCACTCTAAGTAAACTATGTATCGTTTTTGTCAAACAAGTCTTCACAATAGCGCAGATCGGAAGAGCGTCGTGTAGGGAAAGAGTGTAGATCTCGGTGGTCGCCGTATCATTAAAAAAAAAAAAAGAAGAAACTACACAAAAAATCGGCATACAACAA
>CAJVYT010000329.1 GCA_913009765.1 uncultured candidate division Zixibacteria bacterium | reverse complement strand
GATAGGTGGAGCGCGAAGCGCGGAATCTATCCATGGCGTTGCTTGAACAGCCCGGCCCGATAGGATGGACCGCTGTAAAGCGAGCTTGCGAGCGGAGCGGTCCATCCTATCGTTCAAGCTCAGGGGCGCACTGACCAGCCATGGAAAGACTTGGCCGGGAGAGCTGAGCGACAATAAACTTAAAAATTCCGCGGCGAGTGTGCGTCCCTTGAAGCGCCTTGTTATGTGATTTTTACCCTTATTTTTTTACACTAATCCTTATAGAGCACCCTGGTTTTACACAGTATTACCACCGATAGATACCAGTAACTTACAAACAACTTTACGGTTCTAAACACCTGCTAAAGCCAAAACTCTGTGATTTCTTGCGGAGCCACCAATCACACTCAAGAACGTGCAGCCATCTCTGGATTTTCACCGAAGGCCGATTAAGGTAATACTTGAGATTTTTTGAGACTTCTCTAAACTATTTCCCGCAGGGCCACCAATCACACTCAATAGTTCTCAGCCATCTCTGGTTTTTTACCGAAGGCCGATTAACTTTCAATTGCCACCAATAATACATTAAACAATAGCCGGATTCTACCGCCTTACTAAATTTGCCACACATAACGTTTTGCATAACCAGCGGGCCAAAAAACTAGACGCCGACTGAACGGCGCTTCTTCCCGTCTGCGTTAATGCTTTTGTTCGATTTTATTTTTTCCATTCTGATGCGATTCCTTCAAAGTTCACCGATCGCCATTCGTCTTTCCATATATCAAGATAGGGGATATCACTTGAAGACGGCTCTGGTTCACAAGGGGTCACATAGACAACACATGGCATAATAGTGGCCTCACCAATGAGAAGTGCTTCTCCTGCCTCAAGAGAAGGTAACCCTTCAGTGATGTTCCCAAGGGTATCAGGCAACAACCTCCTGACATAGCTTTGATCATCAGGATTTGTCAGTCTCATCGCAAGGAAGTTGCTACACTGAGAAAATATTGTTTCGGAAATTTCCGATGGCCGTTGACTAGCTATAAGTAAACTTACTCCATATTTCCTTCCCTCTTTGGCAATTCTCTCAATTGCGGATAACGAAGCTTTGAAGCGAGCAAGCCCACTCCTTGGCGCATACTTGTGGGCCTCTTCGTAAACTAACAGGAGAGGTGTGTCACATGTATTCTTTGAACGTCTAAAATAGTAGCTATAGTCAAATAACAACCGGGTAATGAGAGAGACAGTAATACTTAGTACTTCAAATGGTATGCCGCTTAGATCGAGTATTGTTATGTTGGATTTAGCATCGGTTTTATATCCCAATAGCTGGCTAATAACGTTTTCAAGTGATAACCCTGTTGATTCCTTTCCAAAAATAAATTTAAGCCGGGGATTATTGATTTTAGAAGCTAAGCGTCGTACAAATTTATCAATACTTCCATCAGCATATGCCCCTTTGTTTATTTTTGATCGTTTTAATGGTTCAAATTCGAGTAATTCATCACAATAATAGATGAATTTCTTGTCATCGTTCTCAAAAGTATTCTCTCCTGATTTGGTGATAATATGAAGGGGATTGTCGGCATCTTTAGTTTCCCGAGTCAAATTCATTAGACAATTCACAAAATCTTGAACATTATATTTAAGAGGGCTGTCGAAATAGACTTTTCCCTCACCAGGATTGTCCTTTTCCTTACATAGGGTAACGACCGTCCTTAACAAAGATTCTTGGTTGTAATTATTATGATCTCCTGATTCTAAGAATATTTCTTCCATCTCCTCTTCGTTAAGAAGCCAATACGGTAGCATTAGATCTTCAACCCCTAGAACATTTGCATCAGGAAACGCTGATTGATATTCAGAATGAATATCGAAAACCACAATGTGTGAATTGTTCAAACCTGCATAATCTCCATTCTTTGCAGCAATTGCCTCTTGTAAAATTGTTGCAACGGTATGGGACTTACCTGACCCGGTGGCACCTACTATCGCAATATGCTTGTTAAAAAATCTATCCCCATGCACAGGTACTTTTATATCCCGCTGTTTACTCAATCGAGAAAAACAGAATCTCTTCCCTTCTTCAAAAGCATTGCTATAAATAGCATCGACTTCTTCTTTAGTTGCTGGCAAAACCTTCTTCGGTGGTATTGCTAGAGCATCTCCACCTCTTTTAAACTTTCCACCTTGTAGCGTCCCTAAAGGATAAGCGTCTATCATATATTTTCGTTCAGGACTAGTGTCTGCTTTTTCTTTCATCTCAATTGAAAAACTCTCAATAATACAGATAAGTGCAACGTTTTCATTGTCAGATATTTTCAAATAAGAACCTACTCGCAGGCTCTCTTCTGCGAGTTTAAAAGAGGCAAGGTCATCGACCGATATTCTTACTCGATCTGGGTAAACCGCAATTACTTCAGCGTTTACATCTTGATTGTCTGTTTCCATACTTTAGCCTCCTACGCTATATCTGTGATCATGGATAGGGATGTTATTGGAATGCAAACCTGAGTAATTTCTTCTTCAATGGTCAAAGGTTTCTCAACGAAAAACTGATAAATAGACATTGGTTGATTTAATGCGTTAAGGCAGCTTAGTAAATCATCTTTGCTGTTGAGAAATCTTAAGGATATTTTGTTTTGATATGTCTGCGGCGTACTAATTGAGGATATGGAAAAGTCAGCGCCCAGGAAGGGATATCCGTCAAGGAATACACAACCTTCTTCGAGTAAAATTCTTTTAATATTTGCTAGTTGGTCAGGAGTGGTTTTTCTTAGAAATACATAAGGAGAATACCTGTCTCTGTCGGGCTTCCTCCGAACCATGTGGCAACTCCATTTTCTACGAATCACACGTAATGTTTGCAGTATTTCTGCTTCGGAAGTACCAACTGGCAAATCAAGAATAAAAAATCTCGCCTCAGATTCAATGTTTACTTTGCTAAAATACCTTGATCTCATTACCAGACAATAGGCTCTTTGGCTCTTTTCTCGGAGAGACCACAAACTATATAATGCTTGATTCGGTTTAACTTTCTGCAGGAACGCTTCTTTCGTTATTGTTCGACCTTCGACTGATTCTTTGCAGGCAAGCGTTGAAATAAGGGTAAGAGCTGAAGGATATATATAATTATCAGCTTCAAACTGGGATACATTTAGATTAGAGGCTAAATCACCAATAACTGTATTTTTATGTTCTTCATATTCAGAACAGAGTTCGAGGGTGAATTGAAGAACGAACCCCTCTAAGTCAGCATCTGAAGCACCGATTTCATCTTGTATGTTAATAGATTGGTAAGATATTTCTCCAGATTCTTCCTGCAATTTTTCTCTACGTATTAAAATGGTTTTGAGGGTATCAAGTGTAATGTCAGTGCTTGCATAAGATGATTCTTTGAAATGGCCATAAAGGAAATATCGTTTGTTGCCCCTCTCACTCAGTGTCAGACCAACATAATTTTCTACCATTGGTAGAATTGCATCTCTTAGTACCGATGCAGTCAATTTCTGGGCTGCATAGTATTTACACTGAAAATAGGATGCCAAATCATGCGAATGAATGTCGAAATCTTCAACATCTTCGACAGTGCATGAATCTGCGTCGTCTGAGGCCAATATTTTCTTGATAGTGGCATCAAACTGATAAATATAGCCTCGTATAGAGGCTGAGGCTTCTCTATTGTTTATTGTTTCTGTCATATATTGAGAATCGAACAAGGTATTATCTATAAAAGCAAAAAACGTGCCTGACATTTCTGTGTTGTGTGGTATCAAATGATTCAGAAATCCAGGGGGCTTTTTGCTTCCTTCGCGGTTTTACTCGGTACACAGTGGGTATAAATCATCGTTGTTCTTACATCGGCATGGCCGAGCATTGTCTGGATCGTCCGGATGTCGTAATTAGCCTGGAGAAGGTGCGTGGCAAAACTGTGCCGAAAAGTATGCGATTTGACGCGTTTAGTGAGTTTTGCTTTTCTTGCGGCTTTTTTCAACACCCCCTGAACCTGCGATTCATGCAGATGATATCGTCTACGTTCTTTTGTGCCCGGTATCAGTGTAAGTTCCTTTTGTGGAAAAAACCATTGCCAGATGAAATCTTTGGCAGCGGCCGGATACTTCTTTTCGAGTGAATCGACAAGAAATACTCCCGCATAGCCTGCCGCCAGGTCCTTGTCATGGAGTTCGCTCACTACTTCAGGTGACTTCGATTTTTCCAGACAGCGCCATCCGTTATAACGTTTTTTTCCACCTGATGATCCAAATGAAGAGGACGGTTCTGCAATAGCTGTTGCCGGATGAGTTGAGACCCTTATGACATTGGCAACAGTGTCCTTGGTATTTCGCGCTTTGAGTGGCTGGTTCGACAGGAGAGTATGTGGACGTGGTTTTACCTGAGTAATCGCTGGATGAGAGAATTTTTCTGGCTGCTGCGATTCGAAAAAAAGAGAAAGCGCATGTGCCGCCTGCGTGCATTGTTGCGGAGTTTGCTTTTTGGACTGCAACTTTTTGATGAATAAGCGAATCTGTTCCGATTTGGTATCCGGAGGTGGATATTTTCTACGGAAATCGAGAAAATATCGTAGCCATTTTCTATAATGAGGGCGGAATGATTCATGAATTGCCCGTTGTTGCAAGACATTATTGAATTGGGTTAATACATTTTCTGGAATTGGAAGCATGTCCTTGAACCAAGAGCGTTTTATCATCCGTCCCGCCCAGAAAATCCCAGCCAAGCTCATCTATTCCCGGAACCGCCGAACTTTATCCAAAGTTCGGCCGGTGGAGCGGGATGATTGATAAAATGTTGTTGGACTGAGCTGCGGGCCTCATCGGGAAGAGTATGAAGTCCTATGGGGGTTGTTTATAACCTATAAAAACACCGTGATAAATATTTTGCAAAGTGTTTCTCTCTACGTTCAGGAGAAAAGAAATGAGGTTGTTTGATCGGAAGGATTGATTCAAATACATTTGTGTTGGCTCTTTATCGGCCTCAACATGGAGTTTTTTGATGTTGTCATCAGTTTTGCGCGGGAAAAAGACGTACCTGTCCAATACATCTCGGAGATGTTGAGAAAAAAGGAGGCCCCCCCTGTTTATC
>CAJVYT010000328.1 GCA_913009765.1 uncultured candidate division Zixibacteria bacterium | reverse complement strand
CGGCGACCACCGAGATCTACACTCTTTCCCTACACGACGCTCTTCCGATCTCATCTACAAACCCGACTAATTTTGGATAATGATTTGATTTGCGGTCACCGGCTTCAATAAAATAAATCGTCTTAAATTCTATCTCTTTGCCTACTTCACCATCGTTTTTAAGACGTTCAGCTAATCCCGACGGAAGCAGGATTTCATAAATCATCCCATGATTTTCAATATATGCTGACTGTTCAACAATTTGAGTCAGTGTTCCTTTGATTGCATGAATCATACTTGTATTACTTTCTGATGCTGTAATGTCCGCAAATGACACAAAGCAACCGCTAAAGCATCGGCAACATCGGGAGGTTCGGGTATTTCCGTTAAATTCAGAGTAGAACAGACCATCATCTGCATCTGTCTTTTAGATGCTCTCCCGTTTCCGGTAAGAGCATTTTTTACTTTGGTTGAGGCATACGGCGTTACAGTCAATTTTGCTTCGGCAGCTTTGTAAAATATTATACCTCTGGCATGCCCCATAATAATAGATGTCTTCGGATGCTTGATATGAGAATAAAGTTCTTCGACCGCCATAACATCAGGCTTAAATTGTGCGATGACGTTGTCGAGCTCATCCCCTAACTCTAAGAGTCTTTGTTCAAAAGGAAGTTTATTATTCGGACGGATAACTCCTGCTTCGACAATCTGTATCTGGCTATCAACAACCTCAAGCAGTCCGTATCCGGTAATATTTAATCCGGGGTCTATTCCAAGTATTCTCATACTCAAGCATAGAGATATTGTTTCTGAATATCAATTAAAAAAACAATATGAAACAATAATGTGATTATGGACTTTTTGAGTATGCTGCCTGCACTACACAGATTTTTTGATCTTTGAGATTTCGTAAGACATTAGCAGCTTTTTGGGAAATATTTTTATTCCCTACATGACTGAGATTTGACTGAGGAGATTCATCTCTATGTTTTTGAGCAGATAGTTTCTCAAACCACTCAATAGCAAACAAGGTTCTATCTTCCCATTGTACTTCAACTAAACTAACTTTTTCCAATTTCTTCCGATAAGATTCTTCATTGATAAGATGACTTAATTCCTGTGTTCCTGCCCATAATACCGGAAAAGTTAGCGGATTATCATTCAGTTTCAAAACTTCATAAAAAAACAACTGACCTGACGGTTTTAGAACACGATAAATCTCTGAAAACAGTTTGTCTTTTTCTTTAATATTCATATTAACATGCTGCATCCAAACAACATCAAAAGAGTTTGACTCAAATGACAGCTCTGTAGCATTTTCTACCTGAAATTTGGTTTTATTATCTAATCTAACAAGTTTAGTTAATTGCTTGGCTGTTTTAATAAACTCTGTTGTAATATCAACTCCAGTTACGAAGCAATCATACTCATCAGCAAGAGTTCTTGCCGGACCTCCAATTCCGCATCCGATATCTAAAACTTTTGAACTTTTTTTAAGCTGTACAAAGTCTGCCAATAATCTGGTAGCATCACGACCACCAATATGAAATTCTTCAAAGCTCGATAAATTATCTCTAGTTAAATTATCAGGGTCAAACCCTGCTTCTTTAATAGATGTCAAGATAGAATCAAATAAATTTTGTTTTGCGTAATGTTCATTTATTTTGTTTTCATACTTATTACTCATAATATAGCCTATACGTTTTATATTCGTTTTGTGTTTGTAATTAAAACCACAAAAAAAGGCTCAATAGAATTGAACCTTTTTATAAAAAACTATCTTGTTTAAATACTACATCAATTTTTCAAGCAGGGCTTCATCAATGTCAAAGTTGGCATACACTTTCTGAACATCTTCGTTTTCTTCCAAAAGTTCAAACATCTTAAGCATTGAACTTGCTTCCGATTCTTTAGTCAGCTTGACAGTATTTTGAGGACGCATGGTAACTTCGGCAGATACCATCTCTATGCCCTTTGCTTCAATCGCCGAACGAACGGTATCAATATCAGCAGGATTAGTTAAAATTTCAAAAGAGCCGTCTTCGCTGATAATATCTTCAGCACCGGCTTCGGTGGCAACCTCCATTATTGTATCTTCATCGGTAGCATCAGCATCAACAATAATAATACCGGTTTTGTCAAACATCCATGCTACACAACCGTTTGAGCCTAAATTACCGCCGTATTTTGTCAAGATATGGCGAACTTCGGCAACTGTTCTATTTTTGTTGTCGGTAAGAGCTTCCATAAAAATAGCAACACCGCCGGGACCATATCCCTCATAATTCAGACCTTCATAGACAACACCGGGTAATTCACCAATACCTTTTAATATACCTCTTTTGATATTATCAGCCGGCATATTGGCAGCTTTTGCTCCGGCAACCGCAGTACGTAAACGCGGATTTCCTTCAACATCGCCGCCGCCTTCACGGGCAGCAACAGTAATTTCTTTAATTAAACGAGTGAAAATTTTGCCGCGTTCTTGGTCGGCTTTCCCTTTTTTCCGTTTAATTGTTGACCATTTTGAATGACCTGACATTGGCACATTCTCCTATAAATTTATACAAGCTATCATTTTAACGTATTTATTAAATTATAATATAATATGAAATCTTGATTTTGGCAAGAGGGCGAGAATTATTTAATTGATTCGAGGAAAGTGAGTTTTCTATTATAATATCCTAATAAACCTTGAATTTGTATGTTTTTAATAAACATCCGATAAAAAACGTTAGAAAATTTTAACAAATAATTTGTTCTCCTATTCATAAATAGAGTAATTAAATCTATAATCCCATATATGATGAATACCGGCAAAAAAGCTAATAACGTTGTCAATGATACAAATACTAAAAAAGGGAAATTGCCAAAAATAATTATCTCAAAACTCATAATTAATATAGATACTAGTGCTAAGATGGTTTCAGGTCTACTTTGAAAAAAACTACTCATATTTAAATTATTCTCAATGCCTATAATTCCGTGGGCAAATGTCATTAAGAGAGTAAGTATTATCAAATACCCTAAAGAAGTGAAAATAATTTTATGAATAGAAGGGTAATTCGACTTTTTTACTATTTTAATATCAAATAAGATGACATAAAACACAAATGTCATTGGATATAAAGAAGTATATACAATTCCTAAGTTAAATAAGTTTTTAAATGATGGTAGATATGCAACAAAAATAATCATAGAAATTAAAATTGGAAATACTTCCAAGAACAATTCCCAAGAAGCTTTTAACCATATTGTTCTAATTTGTAAATTGTAAAACCAGGGGTATGTTAAATTTCTTAATTTTTCATTTGGTTGTAGATACCATTTTAAACGCATAAAAACTTTATTCGCATTACTTAAATAAATCCAATAAATAACTGTTATTATTAAAAAAACTAGTGGACCCGCATAAAAGAAATATTCCCCTGACATTTCAATATTTAAGATTGGGATTTTTTGTCTCTCTTTGAAGAAATGCTCTACATAATTATCATTCTCGTAAAACCCTTCATAATTCGCCCACGAAAAATTAAGATTCTTGCTATTTAAAAATGAATCAGAAATTACATCTACGACTTTTGGATGATGAATTTCATCATTAATCGCATCTTGTCTATCCATTAAGGCACTACCAAAATAGATACAATATATAATAAGTAAAATCAAAGTACGTGACGCTAACTTAGATAAAGTCACATACTGATTTAAGATGGCTCCTTTTTCTGATTCTCTTTTACCTTGCATATACCCTCTTAATCTCTTAGATAGTATTTGAAGATATATTACAAAGAAAGGAATGTCAACCATGTCATCGATATTTACAAAAATTATAAACAGAGAATTACCATCCAAAATTTTTTATGAAACCGACCAAGTTATAGTCATCGCCGATATTGTCCCAAAAGCACCGCTTCATCTTTTGATACTCCCCAAAGAAGAGTCAAAAAACTTCTATGAGACAAAACCGGAAACTTTGCAGATGTTAAACGAAACTGCCAAAATTGTCGCCGATAAACTCGGTATAGCTGACCATTTTAAAATTCTTATCAACAATGGATTAGGACAGGAAATTCCGTACCTGCATTTTCATTTTATGTCAGACAGAGGAATGGATAAGCTAAAGTTTATTGAGTAGAGCTTTTGAATCGTTTATACAATCCAATAGCTATGACCAAATAAAAAAAGCCCGCCCATGATGCCAGTCCAAAGATAATCCGATTGCTGGCTATACGTTCAGGGGCGTAGAATAAATAAAACTGAAGAACAGTATAAGCAAACAGTAACGAAACAGAAATTGTAAAGACCCAGAAGAATATCTTTTGCATAGTTGGATATGTATTCGCAATTTCAATTCTTGTCGGCAGGTTAGATTTAAATGAAAAATAGATAGCTATCGCAATAGCCCCAAAAACAGAACTCAAGAACTGCAATAAACTATACACATGGAAATAACCGCCAAAAAGAGTGTGCTGAGGAGTTCCATCATCTTATCGCTTGTAGAGACTTTGACCTTCTGGTTTCTAATCGCCATAAGCTCGGCTTCATCAATGGTTCCGCTCATGTCCGCATCCACCTGCCGAAGCTCAGCTATCTCAGATCTGGCCCGTGACGGGTCGTTTAGGAAGAAGGCCTTCTGCCCCTCCATCTGCTTGAGCGTGTCAGGCGGGACTTTGGCCGCGCCGTAGACCAGTTTATAGAGTGCTGTCGCAAGGTCGTGGGGCGCGTTTCCAAGTTTCACGCTGCCCTGGTCAGCGTAGTATTCGCGGATACGCGAGCCGTAGAGCACCAAGAGGTTTGTGACAAAGTAGAGTATGAATGCAACGATTCCAAGTGCGACTTGGTTGCCACGGTCCCGTCCGCCACGGCTCCACATCATGCTCCATGCGATGTACCACATGATTGTGGGGATTACGGAGAGCGCGGTTATCACTGCTACGTCGCGGTTTTTAAGATGAGACATTTCGTGTCCCAACACAGCCCGCAACTCTGGCCGTGTGAGCAGGCCCATTATCTGCTCGGTGACACATACATGTCCGCCTGAGATCGGAAGAGCACACGTCTGAACTCCAGTCACACTGATATATCTCGTATGCCGTCTTCT
>CAJVYT010000327.1 GCA_913009765.1 uncultured candidate division Zixibacteria bacterium | reverse complement strand
ATAGACAATGTGACGTCAGGTCGAGGTATCATGGGTAAAGGTAAACGTATAGCTGAGCAAGTTCGCAACTATACAAGGGCAAGTATTTGTTTTTTTATTTTTTTTTTAATGCTACGGCGACCACCGAGATCTACACTCTTTCCCTACACGACGCTCTTCCGATCTATCTCTGACCCGCATGTCACCACTTTGGAAAACCATGAAGCAGAAATTAAAATCACAACTGTAATACCAATTCCGACAATCAGCAGATTCACCGAAGCAGCCGCAACCCAGGACATCGTTACATTTTATGATGAAGAGGTTGGAATTACCCTGACTGTTACCCCTCGCATTAACGCAAACGGCAAGATAACGCTTACTGTTGAACCTAAAATAGAAGATATAATCGGCTATACCGGACCGGTCGACTCACAAAAACCGATAACTATTTCCCGTTCGGTAAAATCTAAAATAACTGTTTTAGATGGTGAGACAGTTGCTTTAGGCGGACTTTTAAAAGAAAATAAAATAGAACGAATTCAAAAAGTACCGCTTTTGGGCTCAATACCACTGTTAGGTAAATTATTTCAATCAAAACATAATGAAAATACTACAACAGATTTAATTATTATGATAACTCCAACAATCTTAAAGTAATTATTTGTCAAACATTAGTTTTTTTGATTTACTGAAATAAAGCACAACAGTCATTGCAATAACACCAAAATCCCGAATCAGAGCATCCATTGCCGAGTTTTCGGTTGCTTTGGATGCTTTAAAACATCCACAGTCAATTGATATTCCTTTATAAATTGCGATAGACAAAGCAACCATAAACATAATCATCATAAGGTTTATAAGTATTACCGCACCTCGATATTGCCAACCCACTATCAAAGCAATTCCGCATATCAATTCTGCCCAAGGAAGAAATATGGCTAACAGATTTATCAAATCTCCGGGCAGTATATGGTAAAACCAGATACCTTTGGCAAAAACAGACGGTTCAAGTATTTTATAAAATGAAGCGTAAATAAAAGTAACACCTATAATAACTCTAAAAAGTAAAGTTAAATAATCGTTGTCAATTATTCTTCGCATCCTTCTCCCCTTTCCATTTTCAGACCAAACTTTTCCCATTCTCTGGCACCGCCAAAGAAAATCGATAAATTCGTATAACCTAAATCTTGAAGATTTCGTGCCATGTGGAGAGATAAATCGCACTCTTCCCCTGAACAAAATACTATTATATAACTGTCTTTCGGAGCATAATTTAAAGCTGAATCAACATAACCCTCTATATTTTCCTCAGGAAGATAATCAAATGGAATATTAATAGAACCCGGGATTGTTCCACAAATAAATTCAGAATTATCGCGGGCATCAACAAATATTGCTTTTTTTAAAGAATATTCTAGTTCTGCTACATCAACAGCAATAAAAGGAGGATCACCTTCTGAGGCAGATGGCGGTACTATCGGTCCATCGCCGCTTGACAAATCCCGATACTGTCCAATAAATGGGATTTTATTCGGAGAAACAAGATTACTTGTTGTTCCAAGAACAAATACCAGTAAAAGTAAAATGAGAATTTGTTTAACTACCATACATTCGCTTTCATCTATATTGGTTTTCCTTCAAATTGAATACCTGTTATACTCATTAACGTTGATTTTGTTTATAAAATAATTTTTAATGCCCATGTTTAATAAAGCCCATTATCAGGATTCCGATAATCAGCAGTGCCAATTTATACCACCGATGAGATTTTGTATGAAAAACTTCAGGCAAAAGTTCTCCTACAGCAACATATAAAAATGTCCCGGCAGTAAGACCTAATAACGGAGACAACGATTCATGCTTAACAGATGTCACTACATAAGAAAAAAACAAAGCACCCAAAGGTGTCATCAAAGAAAATAACACAATCAACATAATTCTTTTTTTCAGATTTATTTTGGCAAGTAGAAACAAGGATGCCAAAGAAAAAGCAGCTGTTGATTTATGAGCAATTATAGAATAAAAAATAAGAATACCTATGTCTTTATACTCAACTCCAACCGCAAAACCAAGACCGGCTATCAGAGAATGAACCGAAAGCCCTACTAATGCAGTAATAGATATTACATAATGGCTATGGTCATAGCTGCCGTCACCTGTCACAAACAAAAAACGCTCTATTAAGAAAATAAGCATAAAACCGACTAAAACAAATATTGCCGATGTTTCGACATGCTCATGTGAAAATGCTTCAGGAAGTAAATGCAGAAATACCGTTCCTATAAATATACCTGCTCCAAATGAAACAAATAAATGCAAGAGGTCGTCCGACCATTTCCGAATAAACGGTAATACCCCGCCTACTATTCCGGCACCAAAAATAAGGAAGCAATATGTAAGAAAATTATCGTTCATGTCGAATGAATGAAGAAATTATTTCTCTATCTGTCAAGGCTTTAAATTGGAATATATTTAATTGACTTTCATTATCTGCCGATATTTATAACATTATGAAGTTTTCTGAACATCTACAAGATATTGAGCAATCGGAAACATTTAAGTTTTTTGCTCTCATAAAAGAAAAAATAACCAATGGCGATAATATTATACCGCTTGTTGCAGGCGAACTTGATGAACCGACTCCTTTACATATTGCCAAAGCAGGCGTTGAAGCAATCAATTCTGGCAATACAAAATATACGCTGAATAATGGAATTTTAGAATTACGTCAGGCTGTTTGCGATAAGTTGAAAAAAGAAAACAAACTTCAATATACTCCAGACCAAATTTTAATATCAAACGGCGGGAAACATGCTCTTTTTAACTGCCTCTACTCGCTATGCGGACATAATGATGAAGTTATTATTTTTGCTCCATATTACTCCAGCTACCCGTCGATGATTAAACTGACCGGAGCAGTACCAATCATAATAGATACAATGAAGAATGGTTCAATCCCGACTGCTGAAATAATAGATTCTGCCATAACAAAAAAAACAAAAGCAATAATTATAAATTCACCATGCAATCCAACCGGAATAGTCTATGAGAAGTCCCTTTTGTCAGAGATTGCCAAACTTGTAAAAAAACATTCTCTCTGGCTGTTTTCTGATGAGATATATGAAAAAATTATGTACCCGCCACACAGACATTTTTCTCCCGTAACAATAGACTCTGAGATATACGACCAGACAATTATTTTACATAGTTTTTCTAAAACGTATGCGATGACCGGATGGCGTATCGGCTATGCTGTTGGTCCAAAAAAATTGATTGAAAAAGCTGCTTTAGTTCAGTCACAGACAACCTCTAATGCATCATCTATTTCACAATATGCTGCTTTGGAAGCACTCAAATCTGATAACAGATTTATACATGATTTACTGCCGACTCTTATCGCAAAACGAGATAAAGCAATTGAGATATTATCTCAACTCGACAATATCGAAATAATAAAACCAAACGGAGCCTTTTATCTTTTTGTAAATATCTCAAAATATTATCATGAAAAATCTATTTCCAACTCATCTGAACTTGCTGTCTATCTTTTAGAAAATCATCATGTAGGTGTTGTGCCGGGGGCAGGTTTTGGAGCAGATGAGTATATACGAATTTCTTTTGCCCCATCAATGAAAAAAGTAGAATCCGGCGTTCAGCAGATTGTCTACGGGTTACAGAAACTAAGTAAATCTTTAAAACATTAATTTTCTCTTGAAAAATCATTTTTTTTACGTACTTTCAGCAAAGTGTTATGTATTAATGACTAATTATTTTTGGAGATTTCATGCCAACTTACGAGTATAAATGCAAAGATTGTAACTGCCAGTTTGAAGAATTTCAATCAATAACCTCTGCTCCATTAACCGCCTGTCCTAAATGTAATGGTACGGTTGAGCGTATTATCAGCGGTGGAGCAGGATTTGTTTTAAAAGGTTCCGGCTTTTATATTACAGAAAATAGAAGTAACAATTATAAAGAATCTGCCAAAAATGATTCCGAAACAACAACCAAACCCAAAACGGATTCAAAAGATTCCAAAAAAACAATTGAGAAAAAATCCGAAGTAAAAAAAACGAAAAACGAACCCAAGAAAAACTAAAATGCCCAATAAGTTCTTAGCTGAATTATCCGACAGACTCTCTCCTGCGGCAAAAGTTATAACCGATTTATCACATTATGAAAACTATTGTCATGATGCTACAATTGAAACAGGTAACCCCTCAGCACTTATTTTTGCTCATGAAGAAAATGATATTTCTCAAATTGTCAATTTTTGTAATATACATAATATCCCCTTAGTCCCCCGAGGAGCCGGAACCGGACTATCAGGCGGAGCTGTTCCGCAAGATGGTGCGATTGTGCTTTCACTTGAACAGATGGCTCAACTCAGGTTTGATACCGTACAAAAAATAGCGTATGCTCAAACCGGAGTTATTACAAAAACTATTTTGGATGAAGCTGCCAAACTCAACCTCTTCTACCCTCCCGACCCTGCCAGCTATGATGAGTCAACCATAGGCGGTAATGTTGCCGAAAATGCAGGAGGACTCAAATGTGTAAAATACGGCGTGACCAAAGATTATGTTTTGGGTATAAGAGGCATAACAACAAATGGCAAAATTTTAGAAACCGGCATTTATAATCAAAATACAGGTTTTGATTTTACCGAACTTTTTATCGGCTCCGAAGGTACTCTTATTATTATCACAGAAATTGCTCTGAAGTTGATAGATATGCCGAAAGCAGGAGAAACCATTTTAACAGCTTATGACAACCCCAAAAATGCCGCTCAAACAGTCTCTGATATTCGAATGGCGGGGATTACTCCTATCGTAATGGAATTCTTAGATGGCGATGCTGCCGCATGTTCTAACAACTATGAAAGAAATGACTCGCTTGATAATGTCGCCGCTATTCTTTTGATTGAATCAGAATCAGCTGATTCTCAAAAAATTGAGACGATTTGCCAAAACAATAACTGCTCATACATAAAACGAGAAGTTGATGCTGACAGAGCTGATTTACTTTGGAAAGTTCGCAGAAGATCGGAAGAGCGTCGTGTAGGGAAAGAGTGTAGATCTCGGTGGTCGCCGTATCATTAAAAAAAAAACATATAA
>CAJVYT010000326.1 GCA_913009765.1 uncultured candidate division Zixibacteria bacterium | reverse complement strand
TTTTAATTGCCCAATTTCAGCATCTTGCTCAAGAAGTTTTTCTACAGTAGGCTCTTTACCGGAATTGTACAGTTTCTCAGCTTCATTCCTACCCATGGCACAACACCTTGCGGAAGTCTTTGGATAGTCCAATTTTATGAGCCGGAATATGACTCTATTTGGGTACTTCCGCTCATAGTTGTAGTAGTCGATGAACAAGCGGATGTCGTTTTATCTGATGAAAATTCTGAATATCGCTGGTTACGGGCATCTAAAGCAAAGCATAGAGTGAGTTGGAAAAATTTATCAACCGCTATTGATCATATTTCAGAGGAATTGGAGATTTTTCCTGCCCGTAATTGGGTACAGATAAACGCATAAGATATTTTTTAGGTTTTAAATTATAGTCGGGTTTCTCTATTATGAAATCTGATGATTTCAAACCAACGGAACTGCTACCTAATTGAATTTATTTGCAACTTTTTGAGCAATAAGCGGTTATATAGATACAAATAAAAATTTAAAAAGCTGTTTATTCAACTTGCCATTTTGAGAGATTTAGCTATATTTTGCGACTGAACATAGGAATTATGAGATAACAATGTTAATATCAGTTTGTAAATCAAAAATCCATCGTGCCACTATAACCGATGCCGATCTTAACTATATCGGTTCAATTTCTATTGATAAAACTCTTATGAATGCTGCCGATTTAGTTGAGTATGAAAAAGTCGCTATCGTGAATATCAATAATGGCGAACGGTTGGAAACATACGTAATAGAAGCTCCTGCCGATTCCGGTACGATCGCTTTAAACGGTGCTGCCGCTCGCAAAGGGTGTAAAGGTGATTTGATTATTATTATCTCGTATGGACAGTTTCATAAAGATGAACTGGATGGTTTTAAACCGTCAGTTGTGCATGTTGATGCCAATAACAAAGAAATCTCATTATAAAATTTTATAAACAGGGGACAAATATTCTATGAAAAAAGCCGCGGTTATTTTGGCTGCCGGAAAAGGCACCCGTATGAAATCGGAACTTCCCAAAGTTCTCCATGAGATAAAGGGAAAGCCGATGATTCAATATGTTGTCGAGACACTTCAGAAACTCAACTTTGATAAAATCATAGTTGTTATTGGTTTTAAGGGCGAAATGGTGGAAGCAGCTTTGGAATCGTATCCGGTTGAATTTGTCTGGCAGCATGAACAAAATGGAACCGGTCATGCGGTAATGATGGCGAAAGATTCTCTTGCTGATTTTGACGGTAATACACTTATCGCTTTGGGGGATGTTCCTTTTTTAAGTTCGGGGACTATTCAACGTCTTATTGATGTTTTAGAGCAGACCGATGCAAAAGCATCTTGTCTCTCGGCGATTGTTGCCGAGCCAAAAGGGTATGGCAGAATTATCAGAGAAGCCGGAACAGATAATCTGAAAGAAATAGTGGAGGCAAAAGATGCCACCGAAGAACAACTGCTGGTTAATGAGATAAATACGGGAACATTTTGTTTTAATAATTCTGTACTGTTTGAATCACTTAAAAAGATTGGAAAAGATAATTCTCAAGGGGAGTATTATTTGACCGATTGCGTTAAGGTGTTGTATGATAATAGCATGCCTGTTTCTGTTGTAGTTGCGGATGACCCTGATGAGGGTGAGGGTATAAATTCTGTTGAGCAGTTGGCAGTATTAACTGAAAAGTTTAAAGACAGATTATAAGTTTTATTAATCTTTTTGCTCTTTTTAAACGTTATAAGTATAAAAGAGCGAATAAGTTTGGTCGATAAAAGAAATAGAGGTTTTTTATTGACCTCATGAAAGAAAACAGCTACATTTAATATAAGCGATGAGCCTACCGATTAGGTTTTGATAGTTTGAAGGGTTTAAACCGATGAAAAAATTACTCGTAATTTTATTGTTTTTGTCTGTTACATCAGTACAGGCACAACTTGCTGATAATGCATCAATTGAAAAAGTTCAAAACTCTTCGTCATATAATTTAAAACCTGCTGTTACACCATTTTCATTATTAGATTTTTCCCGTATTAAATGGTCGAGCAGTTATTCAGTATCATTTTTTTCAGGTGGTAATTATTCAAGTTCAGTTGGTATATTGAACACCTCAATGTATTATGAATTTTCATCAAAACTGTCGCTTGCTTTAAATGTAGGTATTGCTCATAACCCCGGTGCTATTTGGGGTGATGCCAATAGTACAGCTGATATACTTCCAAGTTTTCTCTTAAATTATCAACCATCTAAGAATTTTTCTATCTCTGTTGGTATGCAGAGTTACGGAGGTACAAATAATAATTATATGAACCCATACTATTCAAGTGGATATTTACATGATTCATTTCTTCGTTGAAGATAAGAAAGGATAATGAGAAGTAAAAAAATTGATTTTCCTCCCGCCTAATTTCACTTTAAAAAATTTCCACATATAAAAATAAATATAAATGGTATCAAAAGATAAGCATATAAAAAAGTCCTCATATAGGCATTTATTTGAATTTGGTTTAATTGCGTCAGCAATTATTGTCTTGATTTTTATAATCATTTATGCCGTTCAAATAAACAATGGAATCGCAAAAGAAGTAGTTGGTCCTGCATATAATCTTCGTATAGAAATTATTAATGCGGGTGCGGAAAATGGACTGGAAGAACAATTAGGCAGTTATCTCAAAAAGTTAGAGTTAGCTGATATGCAGTTAGATATTATAAAAACATCACGGTTTACTCTGCAGCCTTCCAAAGAAACATTTTTAATCAGCAGGACAAAAGATAACGGTGGTGTGAGAGAACTGGCAAAATTATTAGACATAGATATTGAAAAGATACAGTATAGTGAATTAAAACATAACAAGGCTCATCTTAATGCGACTATCGTTATTGGGAAAGATTCTGTTATAGATGCATTACTTAATAAACCAAAGGAGTTAGAGTAAAAATATTGTGGCAAAAAAAGCCTTAGAAACAGCTCGAAAAGCAGGGCAAGCTGCTCTTGCCAAACGTGGATTTGATGTCAGAATTTTGAAGATGGATAAAATATCTTCAATTTGTGATTATTTTGTCATTGTCTCAGGTGATGCTGATATACACGTAAAAGCTATCAGCAATGCGGTGTATGATTCGTTGCTTGATGAAGGATTAAAACCGTTTCATAAAGAGGGGATGGATACCGGCAATTGGGTTCTGCTTGATTATGTTGATGTAGTTGTGCATATCTTTCGTGAACCGGTACGAACATTTTATGCATTAGAAAAATTATGGGGAGATGCCCCTATTGAAGTATTAAAAGATGAATGAGTATTAAAAAAAATTATAAAGGATAAGAAATGGCTGCTGAGCTGACTGATTTAAAAGCAAAAACAATTGCTGATTTGCTGAAAATTGCCGAAAGTATGGATATCCCCGGTGTTTCAGGTTTACGGAAATCAGAATTGATATATAAAATTATGGAACAATCTTCTGCCGGAGAATCTGTTATTCTTGCAGAGGGTGTTTTAGAAATTTTAGAAGAAGGCTACGGTTTTCTTCGTTCTCCCGGGTACAATTATATGCCGGGGCAGGATGATATTTATGTGTCACCCTCACAAATCAAACGGTTTGATTTAAAAACAGGAGATATTATTTCAGGGCAGGTTCGTCCTCCAAAAGATAATGAGCGGTATTTTGCTCTTTTGAAAATTGAAGCGGTGACGTATGATAGTCCGAATGCATCAAAACATAAAACATTATTCGATAATCTCACTCCTCTTTATCCGAACGAGATGTTTACACTGGAGACAAACCCCGAAGAATTAACTACTCGTATTATTGATTTGATGAGTCCAATTGGTAAAGGACAGAGAGCCTTAATTACCTCACCTCCAAAAGCCGGTAAGACAATAATTCTCCAAAAAATTGCCCAATCAATAACTACCAACCATCCTGAGGTTATACTTATTGTGCTTCTTATTGATGAACGTCCTGAAGAAGTAACCGATATGAAACGCTCTGTAAATGGCGAGGTGGTATCGTCAACATTTGATGAACCTGCCGAGAGACATGTACAGGTTTCAAATATGGTTTTGGAAAAGTCAAAAAGATTAACCGAACGTGGTAAAGATGTTGTTATTCTGCTTGATTCTATTACCCGTTTGGCACGAGCACATAACTCAGTTGTACCTCATTCCGGTAAAATTCTTTCCGGTGGTGTTGATTCAAATGCTTTACATAAACCAAAACGATTTTTTGGGGCAGCCCGTAATATCGAGGAAGGTGGCTCCTTGACTATTATTGCGACTGCTTTGATTGAAACCGGTTCACGTATGGACGAAGTAATTTTTGAAGAGTTTAAAGGTACGGGTAATATGGAACTGGTCTTAGACCGCAGACTGGCAGACAGGCGTGTGTATCCGGCTATTGATATCAACCGTTCTTCAACCCGTAAAGAAGAACTGCTTTTAGAAGAAGAGACATTAAGTAAGATTTGGATTTTGCGTAAATTCTTAGCTGAGATGAATCCCATTGAAGCAATGGAATTTTTACAAGACAGAGTTAAGAAAACGAAAAACAATAAACGTTTCTTAGCTTCAATGAAAGATTAAGTTTTAAGAGAGATAAATACAAAAAACCCGTTCGCCTAAGCGATCGGGTTTTTTTTTGGAGAGAGGTCTGCTATTTGAAAAACTCCCTTACGAATAAGGTAAAGGATATTTAAAGTCACTTTCTTGTGTTTAGTTTCGCTACCTTAAAGGGTCACGGCGAGAACGCAACGAGAAAGAGGCGACCTTCATTAATTAAGTGTTAGAGAATTTCAAATTGCGTCATTCTCTCCTGCTCTAAAATATATTTCTTTTAGTACAATTGCAACTTTTATTTCTAACTATTGATAAATCTTTGTTTTTTATATATGTTCCATACCAATAGTACGTAATGAAGAAAGATTAGATCGGAAGAGCACACGTCTGAACTCCAGTCACACTGATATATCTCGTATGCCGTCTTCTGCTTGAAAAAAAAAAAAAAAAAATATAAACAAAAAAAAAAAAAAAATAATAACAAACTCAAAACTTCACATGTTATCCAAGCCGATATGCACATACACCACAAGTCCATAATGCTACCTCACATCATTAACTAATCTCAACATCAGATCAACT
>CAJVYT010000325.1 GCA_913009765.1 uncultured candidate division Zixibacteria bacterium | reverse complement strand
GGTGTATACAACGCATACAGTATGGATGCATGATATGGTGAGATGGCGGGACAGGCAGGATAGAGTGTTTATTTTTCAAGCGGAAGACGGCAAACGAGTTATATCAGTGTGATTTGAGTTTTTTTTTTTTAATGATACGGCGACCACCGAGATCTACACTCTTTCCCTACACGACGCTCTTCCGATCTGCAAATGCATATATGTGGTTTAATCCAGATCCAATGCTCAAATTCAATACTAGTCTTAAATTAAGAGTTCTAAAATTGATTGATTTGTTGGATATTAAAAAAATATCATCAACAATTATAGATTTGTTTGAAATGCCTCTCGAAGATGTCGATGTAATTCCAGAACATATAGGAAGTATGGTAAATAACTCTTTTGAGACTATAGAAGTTTTGCAGTCAAAAATAGGGCATGAGATTTTTAGCTATACCGAGCAAGAACAATTATTTTTTGATTCTTTTAATAACAACTTTCAAGAGAATCAAGCTCGTGCAGAGAAACATTTTAATAATCTATTAAACAAGTCTACTGAAAACAAAAATCAAAATAGAGAATCAAATTTAGAACTAACCTGCTTTGGATATATTAGAGCTGTAGAATTGAATCTTCGAAAATTGATTAAACAACAATACAGATCAAAATATGCAGATAATTGGGTAATAGCTCTCCAGGAGTCAATCGGTGAAATCGCATATCAAAATGCAAGTGATACAATGAAAAAAAGGAAAGTAGCTGATAATAATGAATTAATATACTTCACTACACTCCCTGATTTGCAACGAGCAATAATTCAGAAGTGGGAGATATTTAAAGATATTATTCCCTTTAAAAAAAAAGAATTAAATTCCTTATTGGCTCCTATTCTTAAAGGACGAACTGAAGAAGCACATAATCGACCCAAACATTTATGGTCAGAAATTGAGCAACAAAGAGTCAGAGTTGCTTGTAATGATTTATTACTTAAAATAAAACAATCTTAAATATGTATCGTTTTATTTGCTCTAATCGTTTCCGCACTGGTTTCCGTCTTCGACGGAAAGGAGTTGTAGTTTTTGTAGGTCGAAATCCCTGCAGTTTCGAAATTCTTTTGGATTCCCAATCAAGTTGGGAATGACATTAACTGAGTAGCCGACCCCTTGGGGTCGGTTTCTATTCTTGAACAGTTCCACACCCCAAGGGGCTTGTTGATAAACCCTCCATTCAGTCTTTGCGAACGGAGTCCAGAACAGGAACAATATGGCAAAATTTAAAACAAAAACATCCCTGTACAACTTGGGAGAGGGGAAACAACAATTATAAAAATATTGCTGACTCAATAAATTTGCTCTAACCGTTTCTGCACTGGTTTCCGTCTGCGACGGAAAGGAGTTGAGTAGAATTTAAATAAAGTTTTGATAAAAAAACAATGTCGGGTTTCTCACAATTATATTTTTTGGAATCGGAACGCCAACCTACTACTACATTTTTACTATATTTACATACTCCACCCTTTGACTCCGCTCAGGGTGACTTAGTGCCAATATATAACTGGGTAGCCACCCATTTCTGGATTCCAAATCAAGAGGCTGTGTCGCAATACATAATGTTGGTTCACAAGCCCGCTTTGCGACTTCAATAACCAACATAACAATTAAATATCGCAACTAAAATAACATTGCGACACAGCCTCACAGCTAGGTAGGTCGAAACCCCTGCGGTTTCGACATCTTATTTTTCTATACTAACTTTGATTTCAAAATATCGTGCAGGTGGACAATACCGTATAGTTTGCCGGTTGCATCAACTGTCGGGAGTTGGCTGATAGAATACTTCTCCATCATCTGTAAAGCTCTATCAAGAAGTGCCTCGACATCGACAGTCTTTGGGTTCTGTATCATAACATCGGATGCTTTCAGTTTATAAAAGCTGTCGGACTTCTCTGCTAAACGGCGTAAATCACCATCGGTAAAAATCCCAAGCAGTTTACCTGAATCATCAATAGTGACCACACAGCCGAGTCGTTTCGAGGTCATTTGTAAAATCATATCATTCATGGAAGCATCTTGTTTGACAATCGGAATTTCACCGCCATCGTGATGCACATCGGAAACTTTTGTCAAAAGTCTACGCCCTAAAGAACCTCCCGGATGAAAGGCTGCAAAATCTTCAGCAGAAAAATTTCGTGCCTGAAGCAGTGCTACCGCCAATGCATCGCCCATGACTAAAGCGGCTGTTGATGATGATGTCGGCACCAGATTATTGGGACAGGCTTCCCGATTGACCGAACAATCCAAAGGCATATCAGCCCGTTGGTATAATTCTGAATCGACAGTCCCGCACAGCACAACAATAGGAACAGCGAGTCTTCGGGCAGTAGAAATAAGTTGTTCCATTTCACCAAGCCGACCAGATTTTGAAATCAGCATTAAAATATCATCATCACGCATCAAACCTAAATCGCCGTGCATTGCTTCGGCAGGATGTAAGAAAAATGATGAGATACCTGTTGAATTAAATGTTGCGACAATTTTTTTGCCGATAAGACCGGATTTCCCCATACCTGCAACAATCACGCGACCTTTACAAAGCAGTATAGAATCTACCGCACGGTCAAAATTTTCATCGAGATTGTCAGCCATTGCTTTTACCGCTTCGGCTTCTAAAAGGATAACATCTTTTGCTTGTTTTTTATATTTACTCATATCAAATAATCATTCGCATCTTTATTGATTGCTTTAAAATAATATTCTAATACTTCCCGAACAGCCCCCTGACCGCCATTTTTTTCAGTGACAAAATCAACAATGTCAAGAAGTTGTTTTGATGAGTCCGCCACCGCTATAGAAAGTCCACACTCTTTGGCGAGTTTAATATCTAAAATTTCATTTCCGACAAATGCAACCTGTTTAAATGAAATATGAAGTTCTTTTAATAACGGTTTTATCATGGTTACTTTGCTTTGGGTTCCTTTGAGAACCTTACCGTCATATTTTGATTTTTCAAGTTTTGCCTGTAATACATGCTTGACCCCTAAATCGTTCATTCGTGTGTCGGTTGCTGCAGAATGTCTGCCTGAAACAATTGCAAGTTCAAGTCCGGCACGCATTGAGAGAACCATAAAGAGACCATCAGAGATATTGAATTTTTTTAACTCGAAACCGTCAGGTCCAAAATATATGGAATCATCAGTTAAGACACCATCAACATCTAACGCTAATAGTTTTATATTTTTAAACCGTTCGACAAATTCTTGTGGTGTCAGTTTACTCATCAATGGGCAGCTTTCTTTACTTTGAGAACTTCTGTTAAAAGTTGTTCCAGTTGGTCAAGCGGAAGCATCGCACCTGCATCGGAGAGTGCTTCTTTTGGGTTGGGATGAGTCTCGACAAAAAGCCCGTTGAACCCAATTGATGCAGCAGCTTTTGCCATCGGGATAATATACTGCGGTTGCCCGGTAGAGACCGCTCCGCCGCCTCCCGGTAATTGAAGCGAATGGGTGGCATCATACACAATAGGACATCCGGTTTCTTTCATAATTAAAAGCGACCGAAAATCAACAACTAAGTTGCGATAGCCGAATGAACTTCCCCGTTCACACAGCATAATTTTTCCGTTGTCAACTTTACCTGCGATTTTTGCCATATCTTCAGGAGCCAAAAACTGCCCTTTTTTGATATTAACCCAACACCCCGATTCGGCAGCTCTGACGACTAAATCAGTCTGACGGCATAAAAAGGCTGGGATTTGAAGTATATCTGCGACTTTGGCAACTTTGTCTATTTCGATTGTTTCGTGTACATCAGTACAGATTGGAAGATTATATTTTTCTTTTACTTTTTGTAAAATAGCCAAAGCTTTGTCATCGCCGATTCCTGAAAACGAACCTGCCGATAAACGATTAGCTTTTTTAAATGATGCTTTGAAAATGTACGGGATTTGCAGTTTGTCGGTTATTGCTTTGACCGATTCGGCGATGTGCATACAGATTTCTTCAGACTCGACCACGCATGGACCGGCAATTAAGAAAAACGATTTTGGGTCGTTTTGTATTTTTTGTATATCAATATTCATACGGTTGAATATAAAGCGGTATAGGGAATCAGGCAATGAGAAAGATTTTGGGATTAGTAAGTAGATTCGTATGGATGAAATCTTTAGTATTTACGCCAATATTGTCAGAACCACTAAATGGTTCTGACCTGCTGTTGCTATCTTATTTCTACAACGTATCAGTGTCTTCAACCGGCTTTTCTGTCCCCGGTTGGCGGTAATACCATTTTATAGTATCAGTTGAAACAGTCATTATTTTATCGGCTGCTTTTGATGCCATCTCGCCATTTATTTCAAAAAACCAAAAAGTAGACATATTATTTTCAACGCCATCTATACCCTTTACAAAAGTCCCCATCGCCGATGATACTTCGTTTACCTCGTGGCTTACTTTGAGAACTTCCAAAACATTGAGAGAATCTACCCCAATAGTAACAATTACAACAGAATCTTTTAATTCAGTTGGAGCCGATGATTGAGTATCTTTTTCTACTTTTTTCCCGCACCCTGTAAAAGTTACAAAGAGAGCAGATATAAATACACATGTTACAAAGAGATTTTTTATCATATTATTTCCCTGTTTGAAATAAAGTTTCAGATTCTCTTAAATTAAAGTTGATTTATTGAATATATCAAACGTTTTTTAGTATATAAAATATAAATTGTTACAAGAGGAAACAGAGATGGATTATGGAAGAATGGTCAGCCGCTCATTTGAAATAGCATGGCAGTATAAATGGTTATGGATATTCGGTATGTTTGCCGCTGCAACCGGTTTTAATTTAAAGTTTGAGTATATGCTTGGCATATCACCGTCTAATCCGTTTGATATAACAATGATGGAAAATATTGACCCAAAAGCACTTATTGCGTCATACCTAGGACTTTTACCCTTAGGCATAATTATGGGACTCATGGGACTTTTTTCTACAGCATCAATTATTGATTCTGTGAACCGCATAGAGCGGGGAGGTTCATATTCTTTTTCATCAGCATTCTCAGCAGGAGTTGATTATTTTTTCAGAATTTTAGGGCTTGGTATCATATTAGATCGGAAGAGCACACGTCTGAACTCCAGTCACACTGATATATCTCG
>CAJVYT010000324.1 GCA_913009765.1 uncultured candidate division Zixibacteria bacterium | reverse complement strand
TTGGTTGGGCAATTGTTATACGATTTTTTGTTATTTTATCTTAGTCATAGATTTCGGTTTTTACATGTATGTTGGAGTGTATTACATACCTCATCAAAAAATGAAAGAATACTACATTCAGGAAGTTTGAAGTCTGAAAGGTATGTCTTTGAGATAAAATGCTCTTGACGCTCCTTCAAGTCATTGCATGCCTGAATTGGGTGCGGCAAGCAAGCTGACGCAATTTCAAACATCGTCGATGCCTCTATCGTGACGACGTTTAGCTCCTGCGGCTGAGATTTATTTTCAACTATTGCTTGTATGACATGGCAAACATGCTCAAGGCTTGTTGGTTGAAAATGCCATGAGTCATCAAAGCTAACTGTGCCAGGAAAGCGAATTTCATGTTCAAGCCGCTGCATTGGCTTTGGACTTGAATTACTTGGGCTAAATCCAAAAGCATATGCTAATCGAAGTGTTGTATATATTGCACCCGTGGCATGTATAACCTGTTCGGCCAAACGTTTTGTATTCGCGTAAGCGTTGTCTTCATATATACCAAGAGAAGACAGGAATATTAGACGAATTCCACGTTGTTTAGCCCATTCAGCAATAACTCTTGTGGCTTCAACATTTATGACATTGGCTAGTTCTGGGTTCTCTGTACATTTCTTGCGCCGGGCTATTGCTGCCGCATGAATGATAATATCCACATTGAGAAGATTAAGAGTTTGATGAAGCGAAAATGGTTGGCTGAGATCAAATGGTGGATAACCATCGCCACCATTTCTTGAGATCGGTATGATTTCGTGTGTTTTTTGTAGATGGTACTGCAAGCGAGCACCGATGTATCCTGTTGTTCCTGTTATGGCGATTCGCATACCAGCCTCTAACTTATGCTTTGCCAAGATAACCCCTCAAAAGGATGCTTGCCTTTAAGGATTCGCTCTTCAATCAACATGCAAATTTTTTTTAAACTCGTCAGTATATTGCTATCCCAAGACTTGATGTTGTACCATTCATGTTCTATTCGCATAATGAATAAGCGCCATTGGTCGATTTGACGATTATCATGGTTCCCAGCTCCAATTATTCGATTTACAAATAGTTCATCGTTTTCGTTTTTAGCAAAATCAAGCAACGCAAGTTCAAAATCTCGAAAACCATGATTGTATTCCCGGAACTGAGCGACAATATCGTATTGTGACTCGTGATACCATTCGCGCAATTGCTCTGGGCTTTCATTTATTATGTTAAGAATCTCTGGACTCAAAACCATTTCCTTATACTCCAGACGTCCTTCTTCGCGGAAATCTTGGATTGCGCGGATTGTATAGTATAGCTTGTCAGAATCCTCTTCCAGAAGTGTGGGACTTGTATAGTCGCGAATATTGACAGCCTTTGCTCTTGTACATGCTTTGGGGTTTACCTCGTCAATTACTCTAAACCGATATAGCTGCCCCTTCTCTAAAGTAGCGAGAACACCTGGGTCTGATAAAGTTTGTCGCATTATTTCTTCGTAATCGTGGTCGTCGATGTTAATTGAAACATCAGGCATTTCACATTGCCAACCTCCAGCAACACGCCCGTCGTAAATAACGAGCATGTCGTTCCCATAACCACCGTCATGAACCTGAAGGCCCGTGCGGTCCTGTTCGTTAACGTATGCATCTGTTTCCCAAATCTTAATTCGCTTGGCGAGTAACTCTTTATCGCGCAAGTCAGCGGCCATATCTGAGAGAAGGAGTTTGGCAAAGGATACAGGAAGCTCAAAACCCGACGGTAACCTCAGGAGTATCGCTTTCTCAGTAACCTTGGCATCTGAATGCTGCATCGCAAAGTTATCTTGCATAGAAGCACTAAGTTCTTTTGCAAGTTTTTCAACAAGGATTTCCTCCCCTTTAAGAGAGTGCAATAAAAGCGAAAAGCGAGGAGTGTTTGCATAATCCTGCTCGAAGACACACACGATTCTCCGAAGATAACCAAAAGGATCATGGGGGTTGCCGATTCGGTCGATGTGATGCTTGTCTACACTTATTCTAATTATGGTTTCACGGTCAGGATTATTAGAATTTCCACGGAGATGTGCAGCATAGCAATCGTTGATGATGCGGCGAGTGCTTTGTATTGTTTTTGCCCAAAATCCACTGCTAACTACCCACGTGACATCAGCTGTGGAACCTTCAATGATTTGGTACATTAATGGTAATTCAATAAAACCTTCACCACCTCCCGATACTAGAAAATATCCTGTATTCGAATCTTCTACTAATTTTAGGAGAGCCTGAACACGATCAGGGGTCATGGTATTGGTTGCTAAGCGACCTTCAGAGAAGTTGGATGCGAACATACAGTGTTTGCACCCAATGTGACACCTACTGGTGATGAGGGCACAGATAAAACTTCGGCGGTTAAAATTTAATGCCGTTGGAATTTCAATAGCGTCAACAATTCGTTTCCGCCATGCTCTTGGTGTCAGAAACGGGTTAGGTGTATCTGTCCCAAAATGCGAAGAATTATGACATGGTTGCGAAAGAGACCCCATATTCTTCCTAATTATTTCGGCCAATAGTTATCGAGTGTTATTGTCTAGTTGAGTGCCCAACGCCAATATTAACCCGACCCAGGCAGTCAACCGATGAAGGTTGAGCGGAGACGGGAGTTAAAACTAACGACAAATTTCATTCAAAGATCGGCGTGCCTGGGGTCGGTGTTTAATAATTTGTTAGAATCTTTTTTATGTCTTTGTTTTTATTGTCTTTTTCCTTTAATGCCCTTGTCTTTATGCCCTTAATTGTTTTTCATTTTTACTTGCCGGAAGCACGGAGAATTTTAGAATAGCAAGGGACTTTCAAATGAAATTATGCCTTTTGGTTTTTAATGCAGTTAATGCCCTTGGTTTTTAATGCCTTTTACAGCCTTGTTTAATCATCCCGCTGTATCTTATAAGATTTAATATCTTCAAATCTCCATGGTCTTTTTGTTTTAATGCCTTTGTCTTTTTTTATATCTTCTAACGTTAAGCTCAGTTGCGCCGGCCTTTTGGCGTCAACTGGAGCGTCTGGTTGTGCAATTATTTATTATTTATTGTGGGTAGACGTGTTTTTCAGATATACCTTTTGAATTCAGATAATCTGCTAATTCCTTTTTTAATTTTTGTCCAATCACGATTTTCAAAGAAACTTTAGTATTATTATCTTTTTCATATTGCCCCCATACCTCTGATAGGGCATAACTGAAATTCATCTGGGTAATATAGACCGGTTTTTGATTATGGGCTCGATGCTGCTGAGTTTGTTTTTGTGGGTGAAGCATCAATGGCAAAGCGCCTTCACCGTTTAAAAACTCATAGCTTGTCATATTGTCAAACACCTTCTGCATTTTTATTGTTTGGTGAATGTTGCCTGTAGAACTAGCATTGAATACGTACAATGCTCCATCATTTGAACTAATTTTTCTTCGCTCCCCGACACCTTGAAATGTCGCAAAATATAATGCTATATCTGACACATAAGTCCAGTCAATATAGTTAGTTCCTTTTATAAAAGGACTCTCATTATATTTCTCTGGATATTGCTGAACATTCTTCAAAAGCTCAAAATAAGGGTCTATTCCATGACTATCTTCTTTTTCATAAGCTTCTTGGCTGGGTTTAATGATTTGATCAAACTTCATTAACAGTAAAGAAGCTATAGCTCTGTGAAAAGTGGGCCGATGGCGAATACTCGACGGAAGTTTTGTATAGTCCTTGATGTTAAATAGAGTTTGTATGCTATTCCTCAAGAATGTTGAATCTATTGGCCATTCTTTTTTGTTCTGGCCTCTAAAAAGGATCAAAGCATCGGTTTCTTCACCAATTTGAGATATTTTATTGATTTCATTAAGTAATGTTTCTAAAGTCGCAGGTTTCCATGCTGTATTTTTATTTAACGACGAACTATTTAGCCTAGAATCTGAGAATGTCATATTTTTTCTGTGCACAACCCTAAGCTCAGGGGCAAGCGGGATTTGCAGCACTGAACTTTGATTAAACTTGAGCTTTGCCAACAAGATTGAACTTCGAAAAACCGCCGTGCCCGCTTGTCCCTTGCAGCGCCTTGTTATGCTGTAATTACAACTGGTTACCCTGCTTGTGATTGTGCTAACTAATGTCCATGGGGATATCAAACTTTTCTTTCAGGGTACTTTCATAGTAATTCACAGACCTTTCGTATAATTCTCTATAAAATTTTTCTACAGATTTGATTGTGTAATTATCAATATATACCATTGATTCATTAACACTGAATTGAAGGTCAAGCTCTTTGAGAATTTTCTCTTTGTAATTTTTGTCTATAATCCTATGAGCATACCATAATAGATTATTATTTTTCTGGCTCTTACGATGCTTATTTAGAGCACTATGGAACGCTTCCATTGATAAACAATTGTCGTTGTTTTCAGTTGTATACGTACTGAACATAAAAAAAGCACCATCTTGAATACGCATTCTTGGATTCTTAATCAACGGCTCAAAGAACAGGTGTTCTTTATTGTCAATTCTTCTTATCAATAGTTCTTTATAATTATCAGCTGTAATCCCTGTTTTGTAAATATTTAATTCAGTCGTATTGATTTTAACTTTGTTGTATTGCTCTAAACTAAAAATATATACTTTGCCATCTACGTTTTCATATTTTTTGTATGTATCGTAACATGCAAAAAAAAGAGCAATTAATGGATCCATTGAAACATCTAAAAGTTTTGTTGGTATACGAAAATGCTGAAGCAACATTAAAAATTCTACGGGGTCTTGATTTCTGAGATAGGGTAAGGTGTGTGGTGCCGCCAACAGCTCTCTCATCAGTATTGTTTGTAAACGTATAGCTTCAATCCTAGGTCTTCTAAGCAGAGTTGGAATAGCTTCCCAATTATGATCTACTTGACCTCGATAGCAAAAGGATCCTTTGTCTATTGTATTGTGCAAGACATCAATGTATTGACTTAATGATTGAATTTTACTTTCTGTTTTCGCCATATTCATTTGTTATCATAACCCTAAAACCCCGCAGTGAGCCCTTCCGGGGGGTGCCTGCGGGTTGATTATTTCCGGAGAAGAGCATAAGGAAACCTCAGCACGAATAACCCTTTTCCCAAAAAGGAGGTTCCCCTATGCTCAA
>CAJVYT010000323.1 GCA_913009765.1 uncultured candidate division Zixibacteria bacterium | reverse complement strand
GCTTTATTTTCAAAATAGTAAAATAGCTACTTCTCTTTATTTACTTTCATATTTTTGGTATGCAGTAGGATACCACCAAGTCAAATTTCTTTTTAAGAAATATGAGAATAGTCAAAAATATTCTGCTGCCGTAGAAGAATATGAGAAAAGCGTATCCAATACTATCGAATAGTTTTTATCGGGATTCGAACGCTAAAAAGTTTCCATTCAATGGTTTTCAAGGCCGCCGCTTTATGGCGGCCTTCCCTAGCCGCCTCTCTTTGGGGCCAGCGTCGCCAGGTCTCCGCTGTTCAAATTCGCTCCCAGCGAATTATAAAACCCAAGTCAGAGAACAATAATTACAAATATACAAAACATACAATTAATCGTGCACACAGCGCACGCTACATGAAAAAATAAAAGAGGGGCTAGATTAAGAAATAAAAAGGGCACGACCACTGCTGTCCCACAACTCCGTTATTCCACGGGTCCAAACGATGTGACAGTACTCTTGGGGTTCATGTAGGGTGGGCACTGCCCACCATCCTTTGCGGTCGAATGACCAACTAGAAATGGTTCTTAAAATACTAGGTTGTTGCGGCCATAATATTTTTTAACTGATTAATAGTTTTCTGCCTTTTGTGTACCAGGACATCATCATTAATTTTTAGTACGACACTTTTTATAAGATCAGTCGTGTTGTCAATTTCTGTTATTTTCTTAAGAAGAAGTATCTCTTCACCCAGGTGACGACCTTTAATAGATAATCTTTTTTGTGCCACCCCTTTGGCCAGGTCAGTTTTTAAGTAGTGTGAAATATTACGTGGTGAAATATCATTATTTGATAATGAGTGAATGTAAAATTTCATAATGTTGGGGACGAATTCAGTCCCGCCACCTAACTCATCGCTGACTAAATTCAGAATATCTATCATATGCGCAGGGACACGACTTTCCAGTGATTTCCGTTGTGCCTCCAGTTGCTTTTTTACCGCGGGGATGGACTGGTTCGGCAAAACAGCTACCGAATCACATTTGTTACAGACACCCACCAGAACGTTTTTAACAGTTCCAGTACCATCGCTAAATGGTGTGTCTCTTAATTTAAAAGTCACACTCTGAAATGACTTGCATTTATTGCAAGCGGCTTTTTTTGTATCGCCTACTTTCAGTATTTTCATCATACACCTCTAATCGTGAACACTGATAAATACGCAGTCAGGTTCATTAAAATACCATTTGATATACCAGGTTTGACCAGCGTGTGCGGTCTTGATCACATGGACATCAATTGTTGCATCAAAGTGATGCGGGCTACTGGAATAGGTGTTATCTCTGGATATTCCAATAATATGCGCAACCTCGCTTAATGAGACTTCACCGGTAGCCAGCAGGTTTTTGATGTCTATGTTACCTCGCGCTTCATGGAGCACATGGCCATTATTCAGGCACTCAAGCACCTTGCTTTTTACTTCCCTGAAACCCATTATATTCTCTTTCCATATATTGTACGAAATTTTGCGTACAAGTCAAGAATTGATCTGTAAGAAATAAGTTTTAGGGAGGGCTAATATTATTTTAGCAATATTTTTTAATGCAAAACACGGCTCAGAAAACAATACTTACTAATATACTACACATAGAATTAATCGTGCGCAGTGCGCACTGCTACATTATACCGGAAACGGTGAAACCGTTATCCGGTACCCAGTAAAACCTTTAAAATCTCTGGATTCCGGATAAGTGCCATGCACTTTCCGGAATGACAGACCGGTAAATCTAAAAAGTACAGCAAACCCATTCCGTTTGTCCCAAAATAATTACCACCTGGCGTTTGTGCAGAAATGTAACCTGTTTTTTTACAACAGTTGTATAGAGTTTAAGCAATACAAAAACACTAACCCCATAACAGGGAGATTTCGTCATCGCATGGCGAAGTAGTTTTTAAGGAAAATAATTATGTTCACACAGCACTGGCCCAAAACCATGGTACGACTTCTGTTCGTCTTTTTTGCAGCATTAGTTATCTCCGCGTGCTCTTCAGAAGGTTCAGTAGAAAATTCGCCGCCAATCAATAACAGTGTCATGTACACGCTGGACGGAAAACCCGTGTCAGAGAAGAATGGCACTTACTTAAGCCTTAAATATACCCTTGCAAAGGAGGTAGCGTGCGCATAGCACACGCTACATTTATCCAGAATGTACAAAGTTTTAATACTCTGAATTACGGATCCGCACTTCGTTTCGCCCGGAATGACAGTGCTTTTCGCTTAAGTAAGTGCCATTCGTGTCAGAGAACAATTGTTTCTAATATTAAAAACTGTTCTTTGGCGAGGCAGGCCGCTCTCGCACATCCTTGTGCTCCGCGGCATTTGCACTTCCATGTGCGGCAGATTCTCACCCGATTTTTTGGTTCAAGATCACATCACAGTCAATTCATTTAAAAAGGGGACATGAATTTCATGTCCCCTTTTTAAATGAATGGCGGAGAGGCAGGCCGCTCCTGCACATCCCTGTGCTCGCGGCACCTGGGCATCCATGCCCATTGGGATTCTCACCCTTCGGGTTCTCATAATCACTTTCAGCTAATAAATAAAAAAAAGGACAAAAAATCTGTCCCTTTTTTTATTTATGGCGGAGAGGCAGGGATTCGAACCCTGGGAAGATTGCTCTTCAACGGTTTCCAAGTGCCCCAAGGCTATCCTGTCCTATACCCTCCTGTGTCTAAGTGGCTGATTTTATACTAAACACACACTACTGTCATACCTACTTATCCCGTATAATCCCATCGGTTATTAACCAGTTGGTTTGCAAAATGTTTGCAAACTTACATAGTGGAAAAATGGTTATGGATTTAGATTTAACTTCTGTAAAAGTAGCCTTTGATTATTTAAGATCTGCTATTTCACTGGTCAAAGATGTAAATAATGCCTTGCCTGATAGCGCAGAAACTAAAACCCTCTCAAAAGTTCTTGAGAATGCAGATAGAGCATCAATACTAGCTGAAGCAGAGGTGGCTAAGTCGCTAGGTTACCATTTATGCCAGTGTTCATTTCCGCCCCAGATAATGCTCAGTATTGGACAGAGGGCCGTGAAAAGTAGCGGCCATATTAAAGAATTTTTTCAATGTCCAAAATGTAATAAGGAATACCCTATTGAACAGCCCTCATCAGGAGCCGCATCCTTCGGTAATGATGGTAGCGATAGCTGGATGAGATAACAAAAAGTGGTAGCCAAGGAGCCAGCATGCTAATAACCACAAGGAAGTGCAGGACTATGCGACACGCTGGCTTTGGTTTTACAATCATGAACGGCCTAATAAAGCCAATGGTGGATTGCCACCAAAACGAATGCTGACAGCAGCATGATCTCTACTTTTGGTGTCAGTTAAAAATGGGGTGATTACCAGTAGTGTCCAGGTTGGGATTAATGCGCCTGAGAATATTGATATTGTTAGGGGTGAGTTGATAGAGAAGTCAGAATAACATTAGGGTTATTTATGCAAGGACAATGGCTTGGAAATATAGAAGGCACTACCAATGGTTTTATAATCATTAATATCGACCATGATTTTCCAGATTATGGCAGGGTTTACATTACTGAAGATACAGGCAATGGACTGATAGGTATAATCTGTAAAGTATCTCTGAAAAAAGATGGAAAAAATAAATATTCTGGAATACTCTCCAATTTTTCGCAATTCTATTTTAGTAACGAGCAGAACCTTCCTCTTCCGCTATCTGGAACTCTAAATGGTACTATTAGCAATAATATATTTTCAGGTGGATGGGAGGTCGCATATAAGAATGGTAATAAAGGGATAGGAACAATAAATGCTGAAAATAATGATAATTCCGACCCATCAATTACTGATAACATTATTTATGAATGGGATGATTTTAGAAATTGGGCAACAGATATAAAATCGAAATTTAACGGAGCTATATTCAGAGGTCATAGCACTAAAAAACACCTGCTTACCACATCTTTTCATCGAACTGGTCGAAGGGATTTGACTAGATATGCTAATAATGACGTTCTACAATTAGCTAGATTCGTTGAGGGTACTACTGGTAAGTCTTACAATGTAAATGACAGCAAACAACATGCTGGATTACTGTATTTATCGCAGCATCATGGATTCCCAACCCCATTTCTTGATTGGACTGAAAGTCCCTATATAGCCGCTTTTTTTGCTCTCTCGAGAATTAGTAAAAAAGATATTAAGGATGGATTTGCAAGAGTTTATGCTTTTAATCCTGACACCTGGTATGAAATCAACTCTACTAGTCTTGTTATAGAAGATATTAGTGATCCCAGGCCATATTTCATATCACTTACACCGCAGTTGCTTGGAAATAAAAGAGCGCTGGCTCAACAGTCTACTGTTACGGCAACTAATGTTGTCAATATTGAACAATTTATCAACAAAATTGAAAAACGAAATAATAATGCTAATGCGCTTTTAAAAATAGACATCGCACACTCAGTGAGAAATACGGCCATGAAAGAATTAGAATATATGGGGATTACTTCAGCAAATCTATTTCCTGGCTTAGATGGAGTCTGCGCCACCCTTAAAGAAAAATTATTTTAATGTAATTAAAACCACGTTTAACCTCTCAAAACCACCCTTCCTGCCACATATAACAAGCTAACTCTTCAAAGAGGTACTAGGGGCAGGGGTAGAGGCTAAAAGAGGTACTAGGGGTAGGGTTGGAAGCTAATTGTGAGTTTTCTTATCGAGCAGCAAAGAAATATATGCAGGTTTCTAATATTCAAAAAGGCACGGCCATGCCCTTTTCAACCCTAGATGAAGCCCTCGGCTATGAATCCAAACCCCACGTATCCAATAACAGCGGGGAGAATGAATGGTATACGCCAGCCGATCAGATTATTTAAGCTGGATTTCTGAGATTTCATTTTGTAATTTCACAATAACCCGCCTGATGTATTCAATGTCTTTTGCGTTTAGTTTTGGGCAACGCTTCTTTAGTCTTAACGGCAAGCTATCCAGGACTGAATTGACTAACTTTGCGACCTTTGCACAGGCATCTTCAAGCAGGGAAATATTGCCAACTTCGCCCTTTGCTATTTTTAGCTCAAAATCTATTTTATCAGCGCGCAGCCGATCCAATCTCGCCTTTTCAATATAAGATCGGAAGAGCGTC
>CAJVYT010000322.1 GCA_913009765.1 uncultured candidate division Zixibacteria bacterium | reverse complement strand
TATAGAAATACCATACTGTTTTGAAATCTCTATTAACTGAACTTTTAATCCTTCAACATCTTCCTTGAGTGCTTTGCTTTCTTTATTCTTTTCAATATATTGATTCGCTAACTCTTTTAATTTTTCAGCAGAAATTTTTCCGGTTGAAGACTTCTCTTCATCCTCCAGCATTAAATTATGAATCTTTGCCGGACATATATCAACATAGTTACAAAACCTGCAAAAGGAACTTTCTTTTGGGAGAAAACTATTAACATCAGCAGCATGTAAAGTCTCCAAAACCGCAATTCGTAACTGTTCAACTAAATTTTCTTCTTCATCATCCCGCATCCGGTATCTTACCTCTTCTCCATGACGAAGGAAATACTGTACCAGTTCAATCTCTTTAAAATTAGGGTAATTGGCTCGTACTGCTAAAAGATACAACCCCATTTGAAAATAATAATTTTTATCAATTGGTTTAGCTAAAAATGTCCCTGTTTTATAATCGACAATTTCGATAACACCATCGGCACGTTTTGACAACCTATCTATACGGCAGTTAAATTGAAAATCCGAGTTTGGTAATGTAAATAAGAGAATTATCTCTGTTCCCAGTAATTTTGATTGATTAAACGGTTTAAACTTTTCATAATACTCGACTAAAATATCTTCTCCGATTCTAATATAATCGTCAACAGTATGAAACTCTGATGTAACCTCGATAAAATCAATAACTATCTTATTCCATTCATCCTTATAAAATCGAATCATATCCTCTTTAGGATACAGTATACCATCGGCACCTAATTTATATGCCTTTTCAAGCACACGATGCACTATGCCGCCCATAATAGCCGGAGCGTTACCCTTTTTCTCTCGTTTTATGCTGTCAATATATTTAAATTGAAATTTTTTCGGACAACTTTCAAAAGTCTCCAATGCCGAATAACTGTATTTCCCTAAACGTTTTACCATTCGTGTTCCATCTCTTTATTTCCTTTATGCTTAAAAGAAGTAAACATCACTTTAAGAAATCCAAACCCTAAACCAAAATGAATTGTCGGAAAAATCAATATCCCATATAACAAACAGCCAAGATGTTTTTCTTTGACAGCAAGCACTGCAGAAAAGGCTAAGACTATCAAAAGATAAAACGCAGTAACGGTACGAAATACTTCATACACCGATGTGGATACAAACGATAAAATCAATGCTGCCGCAAACACAAGCACTGCAAACCCGGCAAACCATTGCACCGGAGAAAATATATTATGTTTTTGGGCAAACTTGAACCGTCCCATACCATACCGATTCATCTGCTTCCACAGCCCCTGAATTGTTGAACGAGGATAATAGAGAACTGTTAATTTTTGAGAAATATATGCTTTTAACCCGGCTATTTTTACACGGTGATTAAAATCAACATCTTCACATGCATCAAACCTCTCATCAAAATATCCGATTTTATCAAAAACAGACCGGCGGTACATTGCACCCGATGATGTCGGGTCTACCTCTCCGTCAAATTCAGCAAAAATTTCAGACCCCGGATTATGCCCCAAAACCGACCCACGACAAAAAGCTACGGATTTTTCAAATTCATTTATATCAGGAGGAAATAAAGGTTGTGGACGACATAAACAGTCTACATTTGTTGATTCAAATATTTCAATAATATCAGTAAGAAAATTTTTACTTGGGATAAATGTATGCCCATCTAATACCAACACATAGGGTGCTGTTGAATTTTTCACTCCGACATTTCGTCCTGATGAAGGTATCTTACCGGGATTATCTAAGACTTTTAAAGATCCAAATCTTCCTTTAAAAGATTCAGCAATAGCTCTGGTTTTATCAGATGAAAACCCGTCGGCAATAACAATCTCAATTTTATCCATCGGAAAATCTTGCAAATATATTTGGTCAAGAGTTTGACCTAAAAATTTCTCTTCATTGCGAACCGGCATTATAATTGCCAATAAATATTTTGACTCATCTGTCATCAATGATTCCTTTGTATGCATTTTTTATAAAGTGCTGTAATCAGTATAATATAATTTAATTGGGAATAAGAAAGAAACTAAAAAAAAAGAATTATGGAAAATTCCGATAGAATGTAACTGGGTCTTCTGAATTATTTTGAGTTGAATATCCCCTGACAAATTTTGCACCTTTTACTGAAAGCTTCCGAGTTATGGCATTATTTTCAATCAAAAGAAGAATATGATCTGCCAATGTTGAGAAATCATTAAATTGGTACATCAGAATATTTTCTTTTTGTATCAATTTATTCACCATCCCAATCGGACTGGCAATAACCGGAAGCCCATACGCCATTGCCCGTAAAATCTCATGAGCAAAATATTCAATGTGATAACTATGCACAAAAATATCCGCTTCATTATATAACTGTTCTGTCTCTTCTTTGCTTTTAAAATATACACCAGAGAGTGATTTAGATAATACAATATTCTTCATACTATCTTGCTGTGAACCGACTCCGGCTACAAAAAGCTCAGCACGGGGATATTTCTGCTTTACCAACATAAATGCCTTTAACAAACTATTGATATTAAAGACATCCTCAAAATATGCAGAAACCAATATCTTAGGCTGGACTCCTTCAATAACCCGAGGAGTTATGCTTTCAATTTGAATCTGCTTTTGAAATGTAACCGCCTGGATTTTCTTTTGTCTGAGAGTTCTGCTCTGACTATCCGAGGGAACAATCACAGCATCGGCAATTTTTAAAAAATAACGAACAACTGTACCTCCCTCTTCAGGAAGATAATAATTTTGAAAATCAAAAAATTCTATTATTACATTTTTTCTATAGAATTTACCTAAAATTATCAATGGTATTATTTGAAACATGAAAGAGACTGATGTAAACACAAAGAGATGCAAAATTGTATAAGATTTAATTTCTGAACGTAACTGATATAAAAACTGTCCAAACAAATAAATCTCTTTTATGAATGCAGAAACTTTCGATACTCCAAATTCTTTTTTTTCCAAGGAGCTATAACTTAAGATATTATTACTGCCTGTATCATCAGCAACAATCATTTGAGCATATTTATTCTGGATATAATTAATGTGCTGATTATCTGTCAAAAGAGGAGCAGCATACAAAACAGACAAACTGTCCTGCACTTTTTCAGAACTGACAGTGAACAACGAATCTAAGAGTAATCTTTTATTTTCAGCATTTAACATATTATACTATCGACACCTTTCAAATACTTGTACCCAAAAAACTCCTTTTCGTCTCAATTTTTTTGTATTGAACCAATATTCACTAAAAAACACCCAAAGCTAATTTATTATACAACAACGTTTTAAGCAGAACTTGCTTCTGAGGAATACATAATAATCACATACATATACCGCATCATAATTTAATTATTTCAACTCTTGAATCTTTTCAATCCTTTTGTATATTCTTTATCTAACAAAAAGGATACAACATGCAGCGTGATTACACAAAAACGATAGCTAATGAACTAAAAATAAAACAAGCTCAGGCAACCGCTACAATTGCTCTTTTAGATGATGATGCCACTGTGCCGTTTATCTCAAGATACCGTAAAGAAGCAACCGGCTCGCTTGATGAAACGCAGGTGATGGCAATTCGTGACCGTGTTATACAATTGCGAGAACTCGACAAAAGACGGGATGCGATTCTTAAATCCTTAGAAGAGCGAGAATTACTTACTGATGAACTCAAAGAACAAATCGACAATGCTCTTACGATGTCCGAGCTTGAAGATATCTATCTTCCTTATAAACCAAAACGTCGTACCCGAGCCACTATCGCCAAAGAAAAAGGACTGGAACCATTAGCGAACTATTTATTTGAACAACCCGATAGTGATATTTTCAAGGAAGCGGAAAAATATATTTCAGAGGAAAAAGAAGTCCTTACCTCCGATGATGCTTTAGCGGGAGCCAGAGATATTATTGCCGAGTGGGTTTCAGAAGATACTTTTATTCGTTCTGAACTTAGAAACCTTTTTGCCCGACAAGGAATCCTGACTTCCAAAGTCATCGCAGGCAAAGAAACCGAAGGCGAAAAATACAAAGACTATTTTGAATGGAGCGAACCTATTATCAAAACTGCTCCCCACCGTCTGCACGCTATCAGACGAGGTGAAGCGGAATCTATTCTTACTATGCACATCATACCGCCCGAAGAAGCCGCAATAGAGATTTTAGAATCTGAATATCTTGTCAACAGCAACCAAGCATCCGAACAGGTACGAACTGCCATACATGACAGCTACAAACGACTCCTGACCCCCTCTATGGAAACTGAAATCAGAACCGAAACCAAAAAATCTGCCGACACCGAAGCTATTCGTGTCTTTGCCGACAACTTACGAGAACTGTTAATGTCTCCACCACTCGGTCAAAAAGCTGTAATCGCAATTGACCCGGGATTCCGCACAGGATGTAAAGTTGTCTGTCTCGACAAACAAGGAAAACTTCTACATAACACTACTATTTTCCCGACAGGTTCTGAAAAACAACTGAATGATGCCGAAAAAACTATCAAATCTCTGGTCAAAAAATATAAAACAGAAATCATCGCAATCGGCAATGGCACAGCGGGACGAGAGACTGTTCAATTTGTCAAAAATTTACAACTCGGCGATGCTGTCACCGTTGAAATGGTAAACGAATCGGGAGCATCAATTTATTCAGCGTCTCAAATAGCCCGTGACGAATTCCCCGACTATGACCTGACGGTTCGAGGCTCTGTTTCTATAGGACGACGTCTCATGGACCCGCTCGCCGAACTTGTCAAAATCGACCCGAAATCTATCGGGGTTGGACAATATCAGCATGATGTCGACCAATCATCTTTAAAACAAGGGCTTGATGACACCGTTATCAGCTGTGTAAACTCAGTCGGTGTAGAGTTGAATACTGCCAGCAAACAACTGCTTACCTATGTATCAGGTCTCGGACCGCAGCTTGCTCAAAATATTATAGAGCATAGAAATGAAAACGGACCATTTTCTTCAAGAAAAGAATTGCAAAAAGTAAAACGACTCGGACCAAAAGCATTTGAACAAGCCGCCGGATTCCTCCGCGTTGCCGACTCTGACAACCCTCTTGATAAATCTGCCGTTCATCCCGAAAGCTACCACATTGTCGATCGAATGGCAAAAGACCTGCAATGCCAACTAATTGAA
>CAJVYT010000321.1 GCA_913009765.1 uncultured candidate division Zixibacteria bacterium | reverse complement strand
TTCTTTTTATTACAAGAAAATAGCGAGGTTACAATATGTTAATCAAAAAGAACAAAATTCCCGGAATTGCCTGCCGCGTAGCGGTTTCGTCCAACAAATCGTTTGAGTATCGACGCGCAAAAAACGCGCGCGTCTCAACTCACCGTTATACCAAATGATATTTAAGTAGATGGATCAATTATTCAGCAATAGGGAAATAGCGGTATTTTTCTGGGCACTTATATTTCTGTCTTGGGCTTTTACGAAAAAAGAAATAAGAGACTCCACCAAGCATGTGCTGTTAGCCTTTTGCCATCGAAAAATATTGACTATTTTTGCTCTTATGGGGGTATACGTTTATCTGATAGTTGCTTCTCTACGGAGTATAGGGATATGGGATTTTGACCAGCTAAAGAATACTATGGTTTGTTTTCGTAGCATCTATAGAGTTATTTAAAGCTAATACTATTCATCAAGAGGAAGGCTATTTCAAAAAATCAATTAAAGGTCACTTAAAATTATTAGTAATCTTGGAATTCATTGTTGGGTTTCAAAGTTTCAGCCTCATCGTCGAATTTATTATTGTTCCGATTTTATCTATCGCCGTACTTATATTAGCGTTTTCTGAGTTGAAAAAAGAATATAAGCCGGTTGAGAACCTCATGTCATGGGTACTTGCAATATTCGGTGTTTTAATGGTTGGGTCTGGTCTCTGCTTCATATCTTCAAATTTTGGTGCATTTGCCCAAGAAAAAACCTTTTTAGACTTCATAACACCAATATTTTTGTCTATTTCATTGCTCCCATTTATTTTTATTTTTTCTGTGTACATGCTTTATGAAAATATCCTGGTAAGAATTAACATCTATACAGATAACCATATTCATAGATTATATGGAAAGTTTAAAGGGCTTGTTCACTTCAAAAGAGATCATAAGGGTTTAAATGACTGGCTTGCCTTTGCGTGTATATCGGATTTTAAAAGTATAAAAGCAATAGATCAATCAATCATAAATTTTAATATTAGGGAAAAGGAACTGGTATATCGGGATAGGAAGGAGCCTCACAGCTCCCCCCTCCCACACCACCGTACATACGGGTCCGTATACGGCGATTCGGCTGATCAAAACAGATCTCAGATCCAGGGGAACGAAAGTCCGAGAGATTTAAAGTAATCATCAGGTAGAGCGATATTAACCCACAAGACTTTACTCATTCGCCAGGGGCCTTTTCTTGCACACCCTGTCGTCAGTGCCTTGTCTCGGCTTACACCTCTTTTCAGAAGTTCTCCCACACGAGTTCTCCGATTCTTCCAGTGCTTCCAAATGACAGCCCGTAATCGCCTTCTGACCCAATGGGACAGAGGACGAAGACGATTGAAAGATTCGGTCAGGCCATAATAATTCCACCAGCCTTTCATGAACTGCATGAGTTCACCGATTACCTGAGAGAGACTGCGCCCACGGCGACGGGCCGTGATTTCACGAACCCTTTTTCTAAACCGCTTTATTGTCTTCCAATGGATACGAATCTTCGGGTTCTTCTTTGAATTCGTCAAACAGAACCCGAGGTATTTACTCGACCACGGTCGACCAATGGCGCTCTTCTCCTCATTTACTTTCAGTCGCAATTTCTTTACGATAAAACGACTGATACTTTCCATTACTCGGTTCCCCGCCTGCTTGCTTCTGACAAAGATGACACAATCATCAGCATAGCGGACGAAGCATAAACCACGCTTTTCAAGCTCTTTGTCCAGCTCATCAAGGACGATATTGGAGAGAAGAGGCGAAAGCGGCCCTCCTTGCGGAGTTCCCTCTTCCGTTGGCTGTTCAAGACCGCCAATCATGACACCTGAGGTCAAGAAGCTTCGAATGAGCTTCAATACCCTCTTATCCTTAATCCGAGTGGCCAAGCGTGCCAAAAGTCGGTCATGGTTCACTCGGTCAAAGAATTTCGACAGATCAATATCTATTACATATCGTAATCCTTGCCGTACATATTCTCGGTACTGACGGATTGCGTCACGTTGCGAGCGTTCAGGGCGGAACCCATAGCTCGCTTCCGAGAAGGTATGATCCCAGATCTGATTCAGGACTTGTGTCACGGCTTGCTGTATTACCCTGTCCAGTACTGTCGGAATTCCAAGGAGACGAACTCCTCCCCCTGGTTTGCCGATTTCTTTCTGTCGGACGGGCATGGGTATATATGTCCCATCCAGCAAAGCCTTCTCAATTTTAGTCCAATGTCTTTTAAGATACCTCTTTATCTTGCGGACCGTCATACCATCCACGCCAGGGGCACCTTTGTTCTTGATGACACGCTTTATGGCGCGTCTCATGTTGTTCCGCTCAAGGATTGACTCCATGAGCCGGATCTGTCCTCTCGGGCTTTCAGATAGATGCTTCGCAATAAACTCTTCAGAACCGGTATCCCGACGCACCTGGGTGGTGGGAATATTCCGGTACAACTCAAGTTGTTTCCACTGCTGCAATGAATTCATTAGATGCTCATCCTAATAACCACTCTCATTTACCCCTGCCATTCGGCAGGTGGGACCGTTCGGGCCTTGATCCTTAGCAGGGATTACCACCCTACCCAGGTCTAATATGCCCTCTGCTGACTCCCACTACGCGATATGCGCCCCTTGCGGTTTGCTCACTTGTCGGTCTGCCTGATGTCGTATCCGACTCTTTGTGTTCTATTCCATAGAGGATTAGCTCATCAGTGGTCAGGATACGATGATTCACTGATGCCGGGATTTTTTTTCACCGGTTTTCCTGTAGTCCGGTCATTAACAAACAAGCTCCGTTCAAGACGTAGTGGGCCTCCCGGGGTAAGCACGGCTACTTTCATCGCACGATCGTCAGATATACGTGGTTTGGCTAACTGATGGATAGAGGACTTTATCCTGTGTTGCGGACTCGTCCCTGCCGTACCCCGCCTCAAATCTGCCTGCCCTCTACCTTTCGGTACGGGGCATACCTGTACGTCGACCCACGATTTTGCCTCCGGCTTCCTTCAGGCGTACATTACTGTACCACCCTTGCCTTTGGCTACCCTTCGCCTCCATCAGGCTGGGTCTGGACTTTGCCCAATATGTGTGTCATAGTATTGGGCATCACCATATAGCAGCCGGGCCAAGGCCCGGCACACAACAAAAAATTCCAGCCGACCTTGTACCTCGGCGGCTGAATTAAGCGTTGTGCATATAAAATGAATACAGATAATTCAGATATTGCCGCCGAGATTAAACAGAGAAATGTCATTGATATGGCTTTGACATTTACAGCTATGATTCGATTGTTTGAAAAGGGCTCAAAACCTGAAATATCTGAGAAGTTGTACGCTGAGTTTCAAAAGCTGAAAGACATTAGAGATGCAAATGATTTTTACGCTTTTCATAAGAAATTTTGCGAATGGTTTACAAGCAACGTAAAAACAGCACAAAAAAAAAGAGATGGTAAAATTATTAAGGAGTCTGGATATTCTTTATATGGGCATGCGGCAAAGTTGTTGGACGTTTCACTAAAAGTTTATGTCTATTACTCCGGTTTGCCAGAAAAAAACACTTCGGAGTTGTTACTCCCTTTTCTAAATACAGCTATTGACAATCCCATATTAAAACATCTCAAAACATCATTTCCAAATGAAAACATTTCGTCAAAAACGGTAGAGCAAATCGACAAGAACACTTACAAAAAGCTTCAAAAGCTTATAAAGGCTGACATAAAGACGAGTTTCAATAATGATATTGTCCCAACTCAATACGATGATATTATGTGGTATCGTTTAAATAGAGAAAAATGAAATTGCACAACAAATCGCTTGAGAGGGACTGGGCAAAGCCGTGCCGTTTTTGAAAGGCAGTTTTTTACCTTTATCATAGTTTTTCGATTATCGTTGCCCAGCCCCTCAGCTTTGCGTTCGGCGACAGAATATGATGCCAAGGAGGAAACGAAATGAGAATGAAACAATTATTGGTAATTTGTGTAGCAATCTTAATGACGGCAGTAGTGGCATATGCTGGATCGATAAAGATTGAACCAGCAAGTGAAGCGCAAAGAAACATCATCCAAGCAGCGCTTGGTGATCAGTATCCTATCTCAAAAATCGCTGTTGTTAAATCAGGTAACCACAGTAAGGCATATTATGTCGGTGCTGTTTTCCATGCTACAGGGGTTGGAAATGTTACAGGAATATGGATTGTTGGTGGGGCAAAGAATAACCCAAACCTAGTTTTCTCTGTAGATGGTGCTGCCCATCAATTCTCGGGTATGCGTAAGGCTAGCGAGACTAAGGCAGCCGCATACATTTGGGATGCAGAAGCAAAAGCATTAAAGAAATATTTGGGTAAATGATGCGAGGGCTATGGCTTGACAATCCATCCTACAAACTTAGAAATAAAAATAGCAAGCCAATCGCCGAACAAACCAGTGGAGCTGACGGCGTGTAGATCGCGGGTTTTTCGTAAAAGGCCGTGCAAACTTGCAGCGCATCAGTGCCGCAGCTCACTTCCACGTTAAGTGCCAAAGTAAAGGAAATAAAAAATGATAGAGTCATTAAATATCTTCAAAAAAGTAGAAGATCTTATAAAAGAGCATGGTTCAGCATCCGTCCTTAGAGATCATGTCGCTTTGCTTAGAGAACAATTCGCCATATCTGAAAAGAAGATTACATCTCTTGAGGTTAGAGTGGAACAACTTGAATCTGAACTTCAAAATTGTGCTGAAGAGAAAAACAGACTCAATGAAATCATCAAAACCTTTCAAAAAAATCAAGGCATAAAACAACTTGATAAAATTACAGAAAAAACCCTTCAATTGTTCTTTGACAAGGCAAAAGAACTCGATGCCGAGTATTTGAGTTCCGCTCTTTCTCTTCAGCAAAGTGTCGTTAGTTATCATCTTGACATCCTTCGCAAAAATAAAATGATTGTTCAAACCAGAGCTGGCGCACAAATTATGGGTATTGAAAGTCCCCCTGGCTTTTCGATAACTTCCAAGGGCCGTGAATATGTAATTAAAAACATGATCACTTAACAATGTGCTGGACGCCGACTGGGGATTCGCTGGCGCTCAACCCCAGCCGGGTCAGCACCACGTTCAAGTAAGCCTTCGGCAAAAAGTTGTTGCATTAATCTGAATCTTTGGGTAAAGAGGGAGGTGATAAACTGAAAGTTCAACTGTAAATAATACTTGGAATGAAGAGTGGGAATGATTTTGCCGG
>CAJVYT010000320.1 GCA_913009765.1 uncultured candidate division Zixibacteria bacterium | reverse complement strand
TTGTGTCTTTACTGTATCCTTGTGTTGTGTATTCTCTTTTTTTTGCTCTATTTTTGTTTTTTTTTTTTTTTTTCTTTTTTTGTCTTTTTTTTTTTCAAGCAGAAGACGGCATACGAGATATATCAGTGTGACTGGAGTTCAGACGTGTGCTCTTCCGATCTATGTTCCGTAGGTCATTCCATTTTCGCATTGATCTTGTACCGCTTTGACGACATCTTTGTCAGCGTGTCCTAAAATAAGCGGTCCCCATGAGGAAGAAAAATCTATGTATGAATTGTCGTCAACATCAGTCATATAAGCACCTTCACCTTTTTTGATAATACGAGGGGTGCCTCCTACCGATTGAAATGCCCGCACCGGAGAGTTTACTCCGCCTGGGGTGACTTTTTCAGCTTTTCTAATTATTTTCTGTGACTTATCTGTTTTAAGCATTATGCCATCCGTTTTCTAAAATATCACGTAGGTGATAGGTAAGGATTATCGAAGCTCCCGCTCTGGTAATTGCGGTAAGGTTTTCGATAACCATAATATTTTCATCTGCCAAATTTTCTTTCACTAATAATTTAACTGCCGTGTATTCTCCCGATACGTTATACGCCGCTATTGGCAGAGAACTGTTTTGTCTGAAGTCAGAGATAATATCAAGATATGCCATGGCAGGTTTGACCATGACAATATCGGCACCCTCGGCTTCATCAAGTTCAAGTTCGGTCATTGCTTCAGAACGGTTTCTGAAATCCATTTGGTAACCTTTGCGGTCTCCTTTGCCGGGGGCAGAGTTGGCGGCATTTCTAAATGGACCATAGTATGATGATGAATACTTTGCTGAGTATGCCATGATGAGAGTGTTTTTAAAATCGTTTTTCTCAAGAGTTGCTCTAATAGCACCTACACGACCGTCCATCATATCAGATGGTGCTACAATATCACAGCCTGATTGAGCTAAACGCAATGCCATTAGTGAAAGTATTTCTGCTGACTTATCGTTGTTGATGACATCATGTTCGCTTACGCCGCAGTGACCGGTATCTGTATATGCACAAAGACAAACATCAGCACCAATAAGCAGATCGTTTCCAAATTGTTTTTTGAGTTCTTTGATTGCTCGGATGACAGGGTTTTTATCATCAGATGCGGAGGTTGCCAGAGCATCTTTTCGGTCGGTGACACCAAAGAGCATGATGTTTTTTATGCCGAGTTTTAAATCTGATTCAATAGATTTTGTTAATGAGTCAACAGACTCACGGAAAATACCGGGGAGCCCATTGATTTCATCCTTTGTGTTGGTTCCGTCACAGACAAAATACGGCTGGATAAGACGGTTTATGTTGAGAGTTGTTTCAGCAACAAGCTCACGTGTTAAGCTGTTTTGTCTTAGGCGTCGTGGACGTGAAAATAGTTCCATTATATATACTCCAAAACTTTATCAATTTCAGGTTTATTTAAAATAATATTTGTAATCCAATTATTGCTTTTGATAGCATCTTTGGTTGTGTTTCCAATAGCAATGAGTTTTGCTTTGGGAGTACCAAACTGATTTTTGTATGACGTTACCGTTGAGGGTGCTGTAAATAGTATGTAATCATTGTCTGTTAGTTTATCTACTTCAGAAACGTTAACGGTTTTTTCTTGAGATTTATAACTTATAATTTCGTTGTATTTAATTTGAGAGTGTGCTAAAAATTCTTGGGCGTTAAAGTTTATCTTTTCAGCACGGATATATAAGATTTGTAACGATTGGTTATTATATTTATTTGAGAACTCTTCAAAAAGGTATTTGCCATACGCCTGAGTCGGTTGAAAATTAATATCTAAATTATACGAACGGACAGCCTCGCCGGTTTTTTCTCCAACAACAGCAATTTTTATAGTATGAGGAAGTTGTTCTTTTTTACATTGAGCAAAAAAAGTATGCACCCCATTGGCAGAGCTAAAGAAAAGCCAATCAAACAGAGTAAGCTCAGGTATTTTATTACCATCTGAAAGCATAGATATTATTTCAGTAACAGGAAGTGGTATAATATTTATATTTTTTTTCTTTGCTTTTAGTCGCAATGATTCTAACTGATTTTTATCTCTTGTAACTGCAAGATTAATCATGTGAAACCTATTTTAATCCGTTAAAAGCATTGTTTACAATGTCGTTAATGTCAGTACCGGTAATGTCAACTGTTTTTGGCTCGACCCATTGGTCATTTTCTAAAACTCCAAGAACAGCTTTGAGTCGGTAGGAATCGCCGTTTATCTCTGAGTATACTCCCAATGGCAAGGTACAGCCGGAATCATATTTTGCGAGTAGTCCACGTTCTAAAGCAGCAGATTTGGCGTCGTTTTCGTTATTCATTTTTGAGATGATAGCTTCAACTTCAGGAGAATCATCACGAATTTGAATACCTAAGATACCTTGTGCCGGAGCAGGAAGGAAAATTTCAGGGTTTAATTCCATAACGGTTAAATCGGAAACATCAAGTTCTAAACGTTTTACACCGGCGGCAGCAATCATGATAGCATCGTAGTCGCCATTACGAAGTTTGTTGATTCTTGTAGGAACATTACCGCGTAAATCTTTAATCTTGAGTTTATTGTTTAATTGAGAGATTTGACATTTACGTCTGTTTGATGATGTGCCTATAACTCCGCTGTCTTTAACAGGTAAAATACCGCTTTTAGTAGTTGAATCTTTTCTAATCAAGAGTAATTCACGACGATCAGCACGGTAGCCGACAGCACCAAGTTTTAATGAGGGAGGCTGTACGGTCATTAAATCTTTAAGAGAGTGTACTGCTAAATCAATCTCTTTATTTAAGAGAGCTTCTTCCAGTTCTTTAGTGAAAAATCCTTTTCCTTCCATTTTATCAAAAGAAAGATTTGTTATTTTGTCGCCGGTTGTTTTGATGATTTTTATTTCTACAGTACAGTTAAGTTCTTCTGTTAATATTTTTTTAATAAAGTTTGCTTGGTACAAAGCTAAGTCTGATCCTCTGGAGCCGATTACAAGATGCTGTTTGTTCATACCGCTTCCTTGTTTGATGAATTTTGCAGTTTCTCAAAATTGAGATTTGTTTGTGCCTGTGCCATTTTTTCAGAAAGTACTTTTGACGGCTGAAATGAGGCGTTGCTTATAAGTTTTGTAACCAAACTTTTTATCGCATTTTGTTCATTTTCATCAAGTGAGGTTATTCTTTTTGTAAAGAGGTCATCCAAGGCATGATGGGCGAGTTGAATTGATTCTTTAAACGATGTGTGGAAAATTGGTTTTATAGAAACCTCTAATTGGTTACTTACAAATTTATAGACCGATTCTTTGATTATATTATTTGCTTTGCCTGCTTCGACAAATTTTTTCCGAAGGTTGCCGTTTGCTTTACTTTTTAAGATAGGAATATCAATTAATTTTATTTGTTGGTGGGTGTTGATGTCATCAGAGAAATCACGGGGGATAGCTAAATCTATTGCTAAGACAGGTTGAGAAGTTGCCGGAAGTTTATCAACAAAATCTAAATCAAAGATTGCATGTTTGCATGCTGTTGCTGATGCTATCACATGTACATCTTGAGGACTGTTTTTGAAGTCCGCGAGTGAAATTGCTTGACCATTAAACTCTTTTGCTAATTTTTCAGCTTTATCTATCGAACGGTTTACAAAAAGAAGATTTCCAAGTTTTTCTTTTGATATATATTTTGCAAATTTAGCAGTCATTTCACCGGCACCGACCAAAGCTATTGTTTTGTCTTTTTGATTTTGCAGATGATTTTTAATCTCGTTTGCTGCCAAAGATGCCATTGATTGTTGACCTTTGCCGATAGTTGTTTCCCGTTTTATTTTTTTTGAAACAGTGAGAGCCTCATCGGCAAGTTTGTGTAAATAAAATCCTACATGACCTGCCGCAAGAGCATCTTGATAGGCATCTTTAAACTGTCCGGTTATTTGAGTTTCACCAACAACTAAAGATTCTAATGAGGAGACTGTTCGAAACAGATGGGTGATTGCTTCTTTGTCGGTGAAATGATAAAAGTCGTTTGGGAAAAAATTAAGATCGGACCCATCTGAGAAAAAGAAATCTATCAAACGGTGTAAAATACGACTGTCACTTGTTGGTTCGTTGATAGTATATATAACTTCTACTCTGTTGCAGGTTGAAAGATAAATGAGTTCATCCAAACCAAGTGCTTCTTTGAGCTGTTTTATTTGTTCTGTTTTATTATCTCTGTCGATTGTAATTTTTTCAAGGAGCTTCATGTTTTGCTGCCAGATTGAAGTTCCGATTATTCCAAGTTCCATATTTAATCCTAACGTCTTTTAACTCGTTTAAATGATTAGTCTGAATTAACTTAATTTTGAACCTTCAATGTCAAAGTATTGTCATCGCTTGTGAAAAAAAGAACAAATAGGTGGTTAGCTGTTTTTTTATTATTGATTTGAAAAAAATGTATAAAACCAAGTGATATAATAAGATAGAATCAAATGATGTAAAGTTGAGTATGAAAGCTGATTTCATTTATTGTATTTAAAATAGAATACAATATAGTATAAATTAAGAAAAATGACTAAAAAAAGTACACTGAAGTAAATTATATGACTTGGCGGCAACGTTTTTGTGCATTGTGCATAGGATATTAGGGATTGTTTCATCAGACCATATTAGTCAAAAGAATAATGGATATGACAATTGACGCTGTTTTTCAATAATGACAGCATGAAGTATGCGATACGATTCAACTTGAGATTTAGTTCAAAATAATGTATGTTTATACGTATACCTTTAAAGGTTACACAATTCAAACTACATTATTCTATTTGTTAAGGATTTATTGATGGAAGAATTATACAAAAAGTTGTTAGAAGAAATAGGCGAAGATATACATCGTGAGGGGTTACAATCAACACCCAAAAGAGCAGCTAAAGCATTTAAGTTTCTTACTAAGGGATACAAGGAAGATATTGAGAAAATTGTTAACGGAGCATTATTTGAGTCAGATGCCAGTGAAATAGTGCTTGTTAAAGATATTGAATTATATTCTATGTGTGAACATCATTTATTACCGTTTATAGGGAAATGTCATGTTGCCTATATCCCAAGCGGAAAAGTTAGATCGGAAGAGCACACGTCTGAACTCCAGTCACACTGATATATCTCGTATGCCGTCTTCTGCTTGAAAAAAAAAAACAAAATAAACTACAAAAAAAAAAAAAAAAATAAAAATCAACATCATCACCAATATATCAGACCACTCACGAAAGACAAGAAAGAAAGTC
>CAJVYT010000319.1 GCA_913009765.1 uncultured candidate division Zixibacteria bacterium | reverse complement strand
AAAAATATTAAAGAACAGATTAATTCCTTTGAATATATAAGGCCGGCCCAAAAATACCCGGTCATCTTTTGCGCAAAGAAGTATGTCTTAAGAGCAGGCATTAAGAATTATTTTATGACGGCTTCGGTAAAAGTCCGTCTGCTGTGTTGCACTCCAATTCTTCGCCACTGCAACATATAAACTCGTACGCCTCGTTCCTCATCTTTCGTGCGCTTTGCATTCAACCTAAATCCTGCAAGTGCCTTTTTTTTGAGTAAAAATACTTTTATTGCTTGGACTCAGAAGCAATTTTATAGCCAAAGAGCGTTTGATTACAAAATTCTTCGCCATAGAGCCTCAATAGCTCCAAGTATTAAGACAAAAAGAATGATATTTTTTCCTAGTTTTCGTTCAGGACATATTTCTCCCTGCTGTTACTTTAGTCATATTCTATGGTCTCTACTTTTTTGCTTATAGTAAAGCGGCTGTCTCCCATTGCTGCCATTTTTTCTGAAATAAAAATCGCTCCGGCAGCTTGAGTATGTAGCGGCGACCTGTTTTTATAAGCTTTCCGGCCAGACGGATTAAATACAAACGTATCGTTTTTATTTCCCATTTTTGAACTTCACCACCGGTTAACAATGACATCCATTTTAAAATATTGTAGGCTAACACCGCTGACTGAAACAAAGCTGCATTGGCCAAAAAACCTGACGTCCTTATGTTCCCTGCTCTCATCTGACTTTTGCATTCTTCAATCCATGTCTCACAGGTAGCTCGTTTCATGTATTTGCGATGAGCATCCATAGGAGAAAGCTCTTCTGTGGTAACATAACAAAAATAATCATAAACAGGCATATTTATAAGTCCCTTTTCAACTCTGATCAAGTGCCTTACCGCTACAAACCTTCTTGAAGAGGACCAACTTTTGCATTTATGTTGAAATTCAACCCCTTCCCAACCTTTATCACACGTTAGCCAATTCTTATTTTCAAACAATGATGATAAGTTCTTTAGCTTAACCCTGATTAAATATCCCGCTTTCACTGTTTCAAGATAATCAAGCAGACTGCCTGAAAAAAATCCACTATCTCCGCGAAAAATAATTCTTACCCCTTTTTTTGTATGTGCCATGACTTCCTTCATAAACTCTACAACTCCGTTACTCGTGTAAACATTGCCGCAGCGAAACCAACTGTGCAGCACCTCCTTCGTCTCTGACACAAAAGCCATCAATGGGTGATAACTCTTCTGACCTTTGCGCTTAGGATTATATCCCTTCTCTGCCCCCTCCTGATTACCGCATGTCCCTTCCACTGTAGAATCCACATCTATCCACATTGAGGAAAATGAATTTAATCTATAGCCCAAACGCTGCAACTTCTTGCGTATCTGAACCCTGAATCTATGGTTGACTTCTTCTAATTCCACCACATTCCTGAAACTTACCAGCTTCATTATCCGACATACACTTGTGGGCACCGGTACATCTTCCCAGCCCGCTATAAAACGAATAACTTCATCCTTGCAAATCGTAACTATATGCTCCATCGATGTCGCTCCTGCTATCAAACCTACCACTGTCATCTGCACTATATCCGAAAAATCGTACTTTGCATTCAACGACCTCTCTATGGTAACTGTTTTACTGATTCTCTCTCGAAATCCAAGCTTCTGCATAAATTTCAACACCGGCAAAAGACCTGCATTGGTTGTTAAACCCTTACCGCTCATCTCGCTTTTTATTCTTAAAGCTCTGCTTTTAACTTGATTCTTCTTCCTGTTTCCTGTTATTTTCTTCACTGAAAAGGTGAACCTCCTTTTTGTTTGTTAATGTTTCTAAACCTTTGGAGATTATACCTTTTCCTAACCTTTGCCTGCAATCGGTTAATCCCGATTGCAGGTTTTAGGTTTAATATAAAGGAAGTCGGTAGTTTGTTTGTAGATTCTGTTTCTCTTTATTCAGGAGTGAGAAGTCGGGGATTCTCTAATATTGTGGACTCAACAGAGGGGATGGAAACATATCATATTCAGGATATATTGGCGGCAAACAATACGTCTATTCAGACTGCAAGACAGACATATTCTTCTTATACCGCATTTGACGGGGTTCAGCCTGACGTTCCAAGAAATGTAATAGTGGTTGACCCTGCAACAACAGCAGACACAGGAACTATAAATATTTCAGGAATTGATTGGAAAGGGCAATATGTAACTGACGCGATTGCGATAGTTCCTAACGGGACGGCATATGGAGTTGTGGCATTTATGAAGGTTTTGCTTGCTGACGGATATGACGCAGGGGCAGGGAATACTGTTTCTCTTGGCATAGGCGAGAAATTAGGTATGCCTAAAAGGATGTTGCAAGACGATTTGATAAGCCCTGTCTTGAAGATAAAAAACAAAACGCTCGATGTTGTGCCTACTCCTGCTAATGTTAATAGGGTTTACAATACAATAGACCCCGGAACTATTACAGATGGAGATGACTTTACATTCTGGTATTTACACTAAGGAAAGATAAATCGCGATTTCAGCACCTTCAAATGTATCTGCAATAAGGTCTTCAGCAAGCGTCATAAATTAAACATGGGTTGATAATTCGTCTGATGAAACCGGATTTGAGATTGAAAGAAAGAGAAGTGGTGAGAGCTCGTTATCCCTTTATCACTATCACATAAGACTTTCATAAAATATTTATCCCTTTTCTCTTTTGCCTTCCATTCATTTGATACAATCCTGTTTCCATTTCTATACATTTCTTGAACATCTTCAGTTTCCGGAAACTTGTTATTATTTTTTATTTTTTTTTTGATATATAAAAGTTCACTGCTGTCCAAGATATTTTAAAAACAGCTTATTATACAGCTTAACATATTGATTTTATTGAATGGGCTAAAATAATGAAAAATGAGGTTGTCTTAAAGCGCATGAAGATAAATAAAGAAAAAATAAAATTAACCACAGAGTAATGAGAGGATTGTCGTAAGGGCAGGTCTCCGTGCCTGCCCAATTGTTTTATTATGTTTAATTTCCTTCTCCTTGAAGCAGAAGGAAGGCATTCATATTCATCTCTTTTTTTTTCAAGGGAGATGAAAAAAATCTTTTTCTCTGTGCCCTGTAGTTTAGCAGTATGCTTCTACATAATAAACGTTTATAAACTTGAATTGTGAAAAATCTATTTTGGACAGATATGATATGAGATTCAAGTTAAAATTAAAAAGTCAAATTAAGATAGTGCTTGTAGAATAATCTAAACATTGGGGGTTATCGTTATGAATGATGAAAAAAAAGGTAATGGCAGAGAGATTCAGGTGAACATAAAGGTTGATGACAATATTGCGGAAGGAATTTATTCAAATCTTGCTAAAATATCCCATGGCAACGATGAGTTTACTCTCGATTTCATTTATATTAACATTGATCCTCCATTTGGTAAGCTTCAGGCTCGCGTTATTTTAAGTCCTCAGCATGCGAAAAGGCTTTCTATTGCGCTTAGTCAGCATATAGAAAAATATGAATTAAACTTTGGAGAAATAAAACTTCCGCAGGGAGGTCCTGACGGATTTAATTATATCCAGTAAAAATAGATTTTAAATACAGGGTAATGAATGTTCAAGTTTAGCGAAGAACAGATAGAAAGATTCAGCAGGCAGCTCATTCTTCCTGAAATATCAGGGAAAGGGCAGGAGAAACTCCTTGAATCCAAGGTGCTTATTATCGGGGCAGGTGGTCTGGGTTCTCCCTGTGCAATGTATTTGGCGGCATCAGGCATTGGAACCATTGGAATAGTTGATTCTGACAGGGTTGACCTTAGCAACCTTCAGCGACAAATACTGCACAGTATGGAAACTCTTAATAAGAAAAAAGTTGATTCTGCATCGTTGAAACTTAAAGAGATTAACCCTGATATAGATGTAAAAACATACAATTCAAGGCTTACCTCTGAAAATGTAATGGAACTCATAAGAGAGTATGATGTGGTAGTTGATGGAAGCGATAACTTCCCTACAAAATTTCTTGTTAATGATGCCTGTGTTATGGCGGGAAAGCCGTTGAGCATTGCAGGCATATTGAGATTTATGGGGCAGGTTTTTACTGTTATTCCGGGAAAGACTCCCTGCTACCGTTGTATCTTTGAGTCCCCTCCCGAACCGGGCACAATCCCGTCATGTCAGGAAGCAGGAGTAATCGGCGCCATAGGAGGACTTGTGGGCATAATTCAGGCAACTGAAGTTATCAAGATTCTTCTCGGAATAGGTAAAACAATTAACGGCATCCTTGTAGTTGATGCCCTTGCAATGATTTTAAGAAGAATTGATATAGAAAGGAAAAAAGAATGCCGGGTTTGTGGAGATTCGCCAACTATTAAAGAACTTATAGATTATCCTCTTGAATGTGGAACTGATGGGGAAAGTGTAGAGTAAACTACTGCCAAGATTTTCCTATATGTTTTCCCTTTCAGAAACTGAACCAACTTACTTATTATATAATTCCTGTCTTTTTACCTTCCAAAATGAATGTCAACCGTTGCCGGAGGTGGAGGTGAATCTACAGCTTTATCTGCAAGCACCGATTTTACAAAAGAAATAAAATTGTCCCATGCACTATCTTGAAGAAGAAGAGTCCCGATTCTTTTTCTGCCTTTCCCCTTGCCGTTGGTTTTATACCATTCGAGAATTTTATCTATAATCGACGGAATTTCATCATCTGCAACAAACTCCGCTATCCTGCTTCCGCAGAGGGGGTGTCTGCCGTGTTTTCCTCCAACCCTAACCTTCCACCCCTTTATATCTTCATCCCATGCACCTGACGGACAGGTTCTGATACAATCACCGCAGTGAAGACATTTCGTCCTGTCTATAATAGGATGTCCCGTATCTTTATCTGCCCTGATTGCACCTTCAAGGCAGGTAAAAGAACAGAGGCGGCAGCCGGTACAGGCGTCCTCATACCATATTGGCTTAACAGCTCCCTGAAAACCTAAATCCATCTCATTAGTTCTGGCGCAGTCGATAGGACATCCTGAAAATGACATCTTGAATTTATGAGTAAACTCTCTGCCGAAAAATTTGCTGTTAACCATTTCAGCCATTGCCTGAGTATCCAGATCGGAAGAGCGTCGTGTAGGGAAAGAGTGTAGATCTCGGTGGTCGCCGTATCATTAAAAAAAAAAATAACAAAAAAAACAAAAAAAACAAGAAAAAAAACAGAAAAAAAAATAAAGAAGAAAAAATAAGAGATCTCATACATTTGTACGAGTCATGTACTCCATTATAA
>CAJVYT010000318.1 GCA_913009765.1 uncultured candidate division Zixibacteria bacterium | reverse complement strand
ACGGCATACGAGATATATCAGTGTGACTGGAGTTCAGACGTGTGCTCTTCCGATCTTACCCTTTTCGTGATGCCTTAAATACGACCTGGAACATGTACTTACAAACCGTAAAAAACATTGCCAATATGGATAACTTACTCAACGAGGTTATTCAGCTTCATCCAGAATGCAAAAAATTATTAGCATTAGAAGGTGTTTCAACCATCAATGCCATCAACTTATATATTGCGATAGGCTGTGGAGAAGCGGGAGTTTTTCAAAGTGGGCGAGATGCCGCCGCCTGTATTGGTTTAACCCCGATCCAACATTCCAGTGGCGGAAAAGTAAAGCTGGGTTCGATAGGTCGTTATGTCAAAAACGTATCACTTAGAAGCTATCTTGTTAATGGTGCGATGTCGGTGGTTTATCATGTCGGTAAACGTGAACCAAAAACAAAAAAAGAAAAGTGGCTAAAAGATTTATTAGAGCGTCGAAGTAAAAAATGTGCTGCGGTTGCCCTTGCAAATAAAACGGTACGAACCGCATTTGCAATGTTAACGCAAGGCACAGAATATAAAGCCGAGCCACTCTAAAGGCCGGTTTTAACCATCACCAATAAAATGCTAAACGTAGATGACAAATCAGCGGTATAAGTCAGCGCTTCGCTTAGAGTGAAGAAACTCGCCAATGAGATATGACTATACTGTTCGCGTAAATATCATTGAGCCTGAGTCAGAGAATGATTCAATTAAGAGCTCGTACATAAGCACGCATTAATTTCTATGTTTTTAAAGTATTTTGTTGTTGACAGAAGGGAGTCCACATAAGCGAAGCGAATGACTTAATTTTCTTGTTAGCTGTTTTATGGTTTGTAATTATCATATTCCCACAATAGCTCTTTACTTAGTTTAGTAGATATTTCTTTCCAATCTTCTCCGGAACAGTGCATTAGTAGTTTTTCTAACGAACTATTTACTTCTTTCCAGGAAAATGACGGCATAATTAAATAACCTCGCCCCCACTTTTTTTCAGGGCGACCTGAAATGGCTTTTGGAGTTATTGCTGTTAAATAAAATATATCAGCACCTTCTTGACCTTTTATACCTATTTCGACATCAATTGATACTTCGCAATCTTCTAAGTCTTCTGGTAAAGCGCCATAGTCATATTCAGTGCTAATGATACTTTTAATTTCGGGGTACAAGGTGTTTTTCATTTTTTACAGCTAACGATTAAACTCAGCTGAGAGCAAAAGTGGTAAGCCGATAGGCGCACCGCTTTTGCGAATCAGCTGGAGTGCCTTGTTAAGTGTAAATTTGTTTATATCAGATTTCATTTATACGCCATCAATGAAAAACCATATCGCTAGAGTGAATAGTGACAAAACAAACAACCCTCTATTTATAAATAATTCCATTTTGTCTTTTTCTGGGTTAACCCGTTTAAAAGAACCGGTGAAAGAGTAAAGTGCTAACGATAACATAGCCATTATTCCTGCTAACCTATAAGTTATTTGTGATTCAATATATTTTCCAAAAGCATTAATTGCCAAGAAAACTAGGCATGCAATAATAAAATAACGTTTGTACTTAATTAGATGTTCCATATTACTCTTAACGTTATAGTTAAACGGATTTTTAAAAGCGAAGCAGAGCGCCGCTTTTAAAAAGTCCGAGCCATGCCTTGCATGGCGGTTTTGAACGTCTTGTTATGTGAAGCCTAACTTTTTAACAACAATATTTGTTCGCTTAATGTATAAGTTTATTTATTTTTGATTCTGGTTTTTTCTTTTTAGAATTTAACACAGTTTTAGAAAAAATAACCAGACAAATTGTTGTTTAAACCGCTTAGTTTCGAGATTAGGTAAAACAAAGGTTATGCCTAAACCACTTAACTTGACGGCTTGGTAAACTTTAAAAAGAGCAACATCATTAACGCGTTTATCAAATTTACTTTTAATATTTTCTTTTCATTTTACACATAACAGTTGAGTATACGGCGGTGTCGATTTAATAAATCGACCTGTCCGTATATTATAAGCTTAAGGTTATATTTTTATTAGATTTATTGCTCGTATATCAGTAGATACTAATATTACATACACGACAGTTGCAGGTATGCAATATATACTGTATGTTTATACAGTATATAAAAAAGGAGCCTTGCTATGGATGGCGAAAAACAACCAAAATTACTTGACCGGGTTCGTGATGCTATTCGAGTCCGCCACTACAGCAGGCTCACAGAAAAATCTTACACTTACTGGATTAGGTTCTTCATTCGTTTTCATAAAATGCGTCATCCACGAGAGATGGGTGAAGATGAGGTTGGTCAATTTCTCACCTTTCTCGCCGTCAAGAGAAATGTTGCCGCATCAACTCAAAATCAAGCGCTCAATGCAATTGTTTTTCTATATCGGCATGTATTGGATCAGCCGCTTGGTTTAATCCAAAATGCGACACGCGCAAAACGTCCGAAAAAAATACCCGTTGTTTTTTCACATGATGAAATTTATCGTATTCTGGAACATATGGATGGCAAGGCTGCTCTGATAACCCGCTTATTGTATGGCGCTGGCCTACGAGTTATGGAGTGTTTGCGACTGCGCGTTAAAGATATTGATTTTGATAGAAAAGAAATTAGTGTTAGAAATGGTAAAGGTGGAAAAGATCGGGTAACTGTTTTACCACTTTCTTTAATAAATGAATTACAGTCATGCATCCGCCACACAAAACTTATACACGATTGTGATCTGACTGAAGGCTACGGTGAAGTGTCGCTACCCTGCGCCCTGCAACGCAAGTACCCCAGTGCTGGTCATGAATTGGCGTGGCAATATATTTTCCCATCAGCCCACCGATCATCTGATCCCATTTCAGGAAAAATTAAACGTCACCATATTTTCCCCGATAGCATTCAACGAAAAATAAAACGGGCGATGCGCATGGCTGGTATTCACAAGCACGGAAGCTGCCATACCTTTCGTCACTCATTCGCTACACATATGCTGGAAAAGGGCTACGACATTAGAACTGTTCAGGAATTACTTGGCCACAGCAATGTAAATACTACAATGATCTACACTCACGTCCTCAACCGGGGTGGGCGTGGTGTAGTCAGTCCTATTGATTAACTTCGATAGATAAAAATGGTAACTACGGTGGACTTGAACCACTGATCTTACCACTTTTATTTCCATCCCCAGTTTTTATATTTGCTAATTATTTTACTTGCTATTTACGTCCAATTTCCTTTTGGCGCACTAGCGCTTTTAATAAGTACCGCGCACCTTGCTGAGAAAGAGTGACTGCTGATATCATATTTCCACGACCTAAATTTTGTCCTACACTGTGCGTCGCAATAAGCTCCCCTTTTTTATATGCTTGCATGGTAATGCCAGTCACATATGTACCGGTTGCTGATGAGCCTGATGATCCACCCCCTACTCCTACATATGTTGAAGAACCTCCTCCATACACAGAGCTTTTTGATTGTGCTGTGTATCCCTTATCCATAGTTAATATTCCAACTATTGTTATATCTCCACTTTTTCCTTTAACGAGTTTTGCATTTGTATATTTAAAAAATACGTCTATAAAAGTATCTTGTACTGCTTCTTTTACCAATGGGTCGCAATTACATTTGAAAAGCGAGATTGCTACTACTTTTTTTGGCAGAGCATCGTTACGGTATCCCTTTTGTTTCCCGCAGCCTTCCAATATTATAATCATACTAACTATGAACATCACTCTTGTTAAATTTATATTCCTGTTTTCTGCCTTGGATGCGAATTAAATTACTTTTATGTGACTTGAACTGTATATAAAAATTATTAAAAGGTCATGGCGTCAAGTCTTACATGTCACAGTTAATGAGCACCCCGAAGAAGGCCATCTACACTAGGGTCTTCATCAATATCTGGCCAATGGATTCCTTCGCCATCTCCAAGAATTTCAAAATTCTCAAGCTGACTTTTTGAGGTATTAGATAAGCGAGCAAACCAGACTAATGGGACGACTATTTTTCGGCCATCAACAAGTGACACTATCAAATCATCATCTGTAAATGATACGTCTTGTGCTAATGGGTGTACTTCAATTGCTTGTGTGCTCATTCCGCGCGTCAAACACAGGATTATTTTGACTTGAGCGGGAATCGCTCGGGATGCTTGATTGTTTCAATTCCAAGATCTACATCCAGATCAGGCCAATAAAAATGGCCCAGGCTTGGCTCTTCTACTTTGAGTATTTTCCCAACAGGGGCATCCTTGAACCAGGGAAAATCATCATAGGAAAGAAAAAGCTCTCTATCGTTAGAAAGCAGCCAAATTCCATTATTGGAAATATTTGTTATCTCAGCCGGGAAAGTGTTCTTGCCAAGCGGTTGTGAGCTCATCGTAGTGTGCCTCAATAAGTTCTTCGATCTGCTTTAATTGTAGCCTAGATAGGTGGTGATTTCTCGTTAATTCAATTTTAGGCTTTAACCAGAACTTTGCTTCGCCATCGCCACAATGTACATGTATATGCATTCTAGACTCTTCTCTGGAAAAAAAGAAAAAACGATAACCTTTTTCACGAAATACTGTTGGACTCATCCTTTCCCTTTGTTATTCATAACATGAGCATATGATGGACCTAAGCTTATCTTTTAATTAATTTTTATTCTTGTTTGCGTATGAGAAACAGGGGGAGAAAATGGTAGCTACGGGTGGACTTGAACCACCGACCCCAGCATTATGAATGCTGTGCTCTAACCAGCTGAGCTACGTAGCCATATTCGGGCTTGCGAGGAGGCGGGATTTTGGGAGTTTGGCCCCGTATTGTCAAGAATCTGACTGAAAAAGCCGGGTAAACCTGTTAAATACCTGCCTTTGCTGGCTAAGAACTGGATTCCGGCTAAGAACATGCTGGAATGACGCTTGAAAGTTAAACATTGAATCTAAAGTGAATTACATCCCCGTCTTTTACTATATATTCCTTACCTTCGGACCTTAGCTTGCCGGCCTCTTTGGCGCCGTGCTCACCTTTATGGGCGATAAAATCATCGTAAGCAATCACTTCGGCACGAATAAAGCCCCGTTCGAAATCCGTGTGTATGACACCGGCGGCCTGGGGGGCGGTGGCGCCGACCGGGATGGTCCAGGCCCGCACTTCCTGGACGCCGGCGGTAAAATAGGTTTGTAGGCCCAATAATTCGTAACCGCCACGAATCACCCGGAGATCGGAAGAGCTGCGTGTCGGGGAAGAGTGTCGATCTCGGCGGTCGGCGTGTCATAAAAAAAA
>CAJVYT010000317.1 GCA_913009765.1 uncultured candidate division Zixibacteria bacterium | reverse complement strand
GAACGATGATACCAACAGGCGACCGGCATCTCTGACTGAGAGTAACAATGTGACAGTGTTCTGAGTGCGAGAGGGAGTGTTCAGTTGTCTTCATCGTGTTGTGTTTTTTTTTTTTAATGCTACGGCGACCACCGAGATCTACACTCTTTCCCTACACGACGCTCTTCCGATCTATTGCTTTGAGTTCTTTAACAGGTTCAATAACGATATGAGGTGTTCCGGCACCTTTGATTTTTGCCCCTGCTTTGTTGAGAAACTTGGCAACATCGACAATTTCCGGATCGCAGGCGGCATTAAAAATTTCAGTTTTTCCTTTTGCATTGACAGCACCATAGAGAATATTTTCAGTTCCGGTGTGTGATGGTCTGTCAAAATATATTTTCCCGCCGTTCAGTTTTTTAGCTTCGGCAATAACATATCCCTTTTTTTCAGTAACTGTTGCTCCCAGTTTTTGAAATCCTTCAATAATAAAATCAACCGGTCGAGAGCCAAGGACGCATCCACCGGGAAGCGATACTTGAGCCTCTCCCATTCGGACTAAAATCGGACCTAAAACCAAAAATGATGCCCGCATTTGACGCATCAGTTCGTACGGAGCAGTATATTGATGAACATATGATGCATCGACAGTCATTACGTGGGCATCAATATCATAGTTGACCTTGGCACCCAGATATTCAAGCACTTTGATAGCAGTAAAAATATCACGCAGAGGGGGGATATTTGTTATTGTTGTTTCGCCTTTTTTTATCAGGAGAGTAGCAAAGATAATCGGCAGAGCAGCATTTTTGGAACCTTCAACTTTTAGTGACCCTTTGAGAGTCTTTGCACCTTTTATAATAAATTTATCCATCGTAATCCTTTTACTTGTCACCCTAAAACAAGAGGTGAAGGGTGTTCCATTCTATTTTTCAACCAAGTATGCCTAACCATTAGACACCTGTTAGAGTAGTATCGATTAATAAAAGTAAAAAGGAAAGTTTTAAAATTTAAAACATGAAGTTTATGGTGATATTTTCATAGGAGACATTACTATAAAACATGACAATTTAACATCAGCTGTCATTGGAAGAATAGTTTTTTGTGAAAAATTATTATTTTAGTAAAATCATTTTATTTACAAGTACCCTCTCGTCGGTTTGTAATTGATATAGATATGTACCGCTTGCGATTTTTTGATTTAATTGATTACGACCGTCCCATATATAGGAATATGTGCCGGCAGCCAGTTTACCTTGTTGTAATGTTTTTACGCTTTGTCCCATCATATTGTAAATGGAAAGTTTTACATCAGTTTTACGATTAAGTGAAAACTCTATGGTAGTAGTTGGATTAAAAGGATTCGGATAATTTTGTTTGAGAGTAAAATCCTGAGGTAGGTTATTTAACTGTTCAATAATATCAGTAGGAATTGGGTAGAGAACATCTTCATTTAGTACAAATTGAGTAAGTGTGATATAATCTTCAGGGTTTACAAAAATATTAGTATCTAAGACAGAAAAGGTTAAGCTCACCATTCTACCTTGTGTTTCTATAGCAGTAATACCCGAGCCTACTACAATACAGATACCTGTTTCATTATCAATAGAATATAGATTACTCCATTGTTCAAAAATAGAGCTATCGAAAATAATGGTATCTAATAAAATGACAGTTGGATCAAACTCAAAAGTTATTTCAGTACTATAGATACGATCCGGGTAGTTTTGAAAATTTTCGAGTGTAATGTCTCCGTATAGGGTATCATTATTATTGTAGAAAGAGAAGTTCAACCCAATTTCAGAGGAAAAAGCACTTGTCTGAATCAAAAGAAAAATCATAAAGATTATTTTTAACATTGTCATTATTATTTACTCCATTTTAATAAGGGACAACAAAGTTGTTGTCCCTTGTTTCGGCGGTTAACTTTATTTCAGAACAACCATTTTCTTCGTTTGAGTAAATGAAGATGTTTCTAAACGATAGAAATATATGCCCGAAGATACTTTCTCATTAGATTCATTTGTACCGTCCCAACGAACGTAGTGGGCACCGGCTTCAAATTCACCCGAGACAATTGTCTTTATCTTTTGACCAACAAGATTATATACAATTAATTCAAGTTTAGTTTTTGTAGCCAATGAAAATGAGATGTTAGTTTCGGGGTTGAATGGATTAGGGTACGCATCAAAGAGTGAAAAGCCTGACGGGACACCATCAGGATTTGAAGAACTAATTGAACCTAACACTTTTGATTCGTTAACCACCATATTTTCAATAGAAATATTCATATCTGAAGTTTGATTAACAATTATTTCGGCTATTACATTATCGGAAATAGATATTGCTCCTGCTCCGGCAACGCGAATAGTTCTATCCGATTTATTTGTTTCAAAACTCCAACCGTTGTTATTGAGTACTTTAACATCTGAAGTCTGTTCAGGGATGACAATATCAAACTGACATCCATAAACATTGGAACGAGTTGACCTAAGTTCATATACTGTTTCTTCTGAAGTTATAGAAGCAACTTTCAATTGAAAGGTATTTTCTTTTTGGGCATTAATTTTTCCCGCAGAAGACATACCCCAATTACCCGAGACATCACCAAGAATCATAGCTTGAAAATCTTGATTGTTGTAAGATCTTATAAGTGGATTAAAACAGATTTCTGTCATATCACTTTCATAATCATCAGCAAAGAAAATCCAGTTTGTATGAGCATATGCCTTATTAGGGAAATACGGTTGGTCAGGTAACCTACCAACAAGATAACGTAATATCAATGAAGCATCAAAAGCTGAAACAGTTCCATCTCCTGAGACATCAGCAGCCATTAGTTGACTATTATTAAGGTTAAGCATATCAACGACATAACGGGAAATAAGTGATGCATCGAAAGCTGTGATTGCGTTATCGTACTGATCATCCTTCCAAGCAGAAAGACAATAGTTATAACCGTCTACTATATCAGTAATCATATACGAACCACGACAATCATCTTCACAACTAGATTCACAGCTCGTTTTAACCGTTTTGTTATCTATTGCAGGAGCATCAGGTACATCTGCATCAGGGTAATAGACCAAAGTGACATCGGCATCACAAATTGGCGTTTTGTTGGCACTGTACGTAATTTTACCACTTAAATACTCACGTTCACAAATCATAAGATTACCAATAGATTTGGCATCTTCGTATCCATTTACATCATTATTTCCCCAATAGACATATAAAGGATCTACTTCATTATATTGGAATGAAACAAGTTCAAAGTCCGTATTATTTCCGGGGGATCCAGAAATAAGAAATCCAACTTTGATCAATTCGGTAGGATTGTTATTGAATCTACTTAGATCAATTGGATTTACATTGGCCCCGGAAATTTTAATTGTTCCTGCATTGTTATTAATTTCAAAATATAGTGGAGGCCAATCTCCGATTATCTCCGAACCAGTTGCGGTAACTGCGTTCATACGGTAAGAATCAAAAGAAAATTCCATTTGAAATGAATACATTTCCGATGTCGGAGCATTCCATTCCTTACATCGATTTGTATTTGTTGCCGGATCATTTGGGACAGAGTATATAGTTTCTGGACAATAACTTTTAAATTTACCCCATTTTGTCCAATTAAGATTAATTGGTACATCTATAAAATTTCCTGTATACCAGCAAGTGTCCGGCGTTGATACTCTTACGCCTTCAACTACTGCAAAAACATTAGATCCTAAGAGTACGGATATAAACACTATTAACATCAATAAATTTCTAAAAGAAAACTTCATTATTAAATTCTCCATAAAGTTGATTAACATTAAATTATTAGATTTAGTTTATTTATTGTGACAGAGTTGCCACGCATTACATGTTTTTCTTATGTACCACCTCCATGACAGAAAAATTATTATAATTATAACTACATTACTAACTAGTAAAAGCTATCCGGATATAACTTCTTTTTATCATTTTATTTAGTTTTTTATTGGTGGTAAAATTAAAGTGTGCCCCCCTTAACTTCACCCTAGCGATAATAATGTTATATTAAATGTACAGTATTGTCAACAAATATTTTATCTATTTATATTTTTAAATTGTGGGCTTAAGTATTTATAGAAAAATAAAAGGACACAATCTTTTTGTTGATTTTAGTTTAGAAATATTTTACTCATTTGCTATGGCTCGTATAAAACAACCTCCACCCGGCAAACTGATTGTCTCAATTATTTATTCTTCATTAGATGCACTTTCTGATGCTTTGAATGTTCTTGAAAGAAAGTTTGGCAAAATTCAGTATGAAACACTTGAGGTTGAGTGCGAACAGGCTCCGCTTTATACCGAAGAGATGGGAAATAAACTCTCGCATCGGTTTTTCTCATTTGAAAAAAACATTTCACGTGATTCTCTGACCTCTATTAAGGCTGCATGTTATAAAATTGAGGCACAGTTTTCCGATAATATTGATAATTACCCTTTTCGTACAGTTAATATTGACCCCGGATTGTTGACTCCGACAACTTTGGTAATGGCATCACACAAAGAGGAATCGCATAAGGTATATCTCAAAGATGGTGTGTATGGCGAGATTGTCATGATTTACGCTCACGGAGGGTTCTGCCGTCTGCCATGGACAAAATCGGACTATTGTGATGAGGAGACGATTACTTTTTTAGACAGAGTCAAGGCGACTTTTGAAGAACCAAAATCCGAACAGGAGATGCTGAACTTTTAGGGGGAAAAGGGGAGTTAGCTCTAATTTTAAATAATTATATAAGTTATAAGTTTTTCGTAGAGGCGGACCTATGTGTCTGCTATTAATAAAGTCTTCAAGTTATCTGTAAATTTACGAATATTCAGAAACTCCTTTCCGTCGGAGACGGAAACCAGTGCAGAAACGGTCTTGTAGGGCAGAACCCTTTAGTGGTTCTGCCATTGTTGGCGGAAATGCTAAAGATTTCCGCCCTACAAAAATACTGCCGTCTTGTTCCTGTTCCGAACTCCGTGGCAAGCACGGAGAGGAGATATGGATATATGTAAATACAGAGATAGATTTATTGGTAGGACAGACATTCCTGTCTGTTCCTAAAAGAAAGGCTGTGGTGTGTCTCAATTATATATATAGATTTTTAATCTCTCAACCTGGCATATATAAAACGGTCACGCATTGTACCTTTAGATCGGAAGAGCACACGTCTGAACTCCAGTCACACTGATATATCTCGTATGCCGTCTTCTGCTTGAAAAAAAAAAAAATACAAGAACATAGCAGGACAAATCGAGAAACC
>CAJVYT010000316.1 GCA_913009765.1 uncultured candidate division Zixibacteria bacterium | reverse complement strand
CGGCATACGAGATATATCAGTGTGACTGGAGTTCAGACGTGTGCTCTTCCGATCTGGTTTCAATTTATTTTAATAAGTTTTATTTAAATTGATTTAATTCAGATTTTGACAAAAAAAAGGAACAGGCAAGCCTGTTCCCAACAATTATATATTATAATAGTGATTTGTCTCTATTCAACCCAATCGGTGATAAAGATATTTGTCTCACCACGGGTTTTGTTATCTCTGTTTGAGGCAAAGACTAATTTTTTACCGTCATGTGAAAACATCGGGAAACCGTCAAACGAATCATTATAGGTTATCCGTTCAACTTCTTTTGTCTCTATATCAACAGTATACAAATCAAATTTACGCCCTTTGGGGTCATCCATGTTGGAACAGAAAATAACTGTTTTCATATTCGGATGCATATATGGTCCAAAATTTGCCTTGCCATTGTTGGTTAATTGAATCGGTTTTCTGTCTTTGAGATTCATTACATAAATTTCAAGTTTACTCGGTTTGATCAACCCATCTGCAAGCAGTTCTTTGTATTCTTTTAAATCGTCACCTTGCGGTCGTGATGCTCTCCACACAATAGACTTACCATCAATAGAGAAAAATGCACCGCCGTCGTACCCCGGCATATCGGTAATCTGTTCCACACCGGAGCCGTCGGGATTCATAATAAACAGTTCTAAATCACCGGTTCGCACAGAGGTAAAAATTATTTTATCTCCTTGAGGAGAATAGACACACTCCGCATCATAACCATCAGTAGTAGTTAACCTTTTCAAGTTTGAACCGTCAGGGTCTGCGGAGAAAATATCATAAGATTTATATAACGGCCACACATATCCGTGAGACATATCCGGTCTTGGCGGACACTCATCACCTCCCAAATGTGTCGAGGCGTATATAATTGACTTCCCATCCGGTGCTATAAATGAACAGGTTGTAACCCCCTTGCCCGATGAAACCATCCTCACATCCGAGCCGTCGGAGTTCATTCTAAAAATGGCATCACATTTTAAACCATCACGCTTAGACTGCAAAATAAGCTGACTGGCATCATAGGAAAAATATGCTTCCGCATTTTCACCCCCAAAGGTTAATTGCTTTGTATTGGAAAAATGTTTTTCACCTTCAAAAATAGTAACAGGTTTTACAGTATCTTTTTTTACCTCATTTTTCTTACTGCATCCAATTACAAGCAATGCTGCGGATAAAATAATTATAACCTTTTTCACAAAAACTCCTCATATTTTTTTAAAACTTCTTGATGACTTTTTGATAATAAAGGTGGTAAATTACATAAAGTAAATGAAAAAAAATCTCATGGAGTAGTCGAATGAAAAAAATTTGTCTTGTTGTGCTAATAATATCTCTGCTCGCCATTATGGTTCAGGCAGACCAAAAAGAAGATATTTTACAAAAAATACTCACAGAAGCCGGTTTTACCAAATCAGATATAGGCTATCAGCCAAAAGGATACTGGAACAGATTTCCCTTAGATACACCATATCGGTTAACATCGTTTGATGCTCTTTTTGCTGACCCATTCAAACTTCCTGATTATGCCACTGTAATGGCAAACACTGTTGAATATTATATGGAACCAATGTACGCCGACAGTAATTCGGACGGTTTATACAAACTGGTCTACAATTTAGGTGTTGATAAAAAACTTGGCGGGTTCCGTTCCTATTCTGCCAATTTATTACCTGCTCCAAATTCTGACACGCCTCTTCAAACAGCGGTTGAGCAGTTGTATGCCTTAGCAGGTGAACCGCCGGCTTACTCAACATTTGGAACAGTCGCCGAATATCCTCCATATAAAATCAAAATTCAAAAGCAGATGGAGAAACTTCCCGATTCGGTTGAAACTGTTATAGCCGAACTGATTGTTAATTTAGGCGAAGCAATCAGGTGGCGGAATCTTGCTTTCAGAAAATGCGACCCGACCGATATGCAAAAAGTATTTGCGATTAGAGATTTAGCAGACACCCAAAACGACGGTACCAAATATTATCCTGAAATGGATGACATCGCTCAAGCAATTGATTTTTCATCACTTCATTATTCAGCTTTAAAAGTTGCATCAGCAACGGAACAGGCTGAACTAAAACTACAAAAACTCAAAGACAAAATGCCGAATGATTTCAGGCTTGAGTTTAAAACACCTTTTGGAACCGTTGCAATATTTTCTAAAACCAAACAAAACCCGTTTATCTATAATGCCGATAATTCTCTCCTGATTATTGATTTTGGAAATAACAATTTATATACAGGCTCTGCCGGGGCGACATCATCACTTTTAAATCCAATATCTGTTTTGATTGATTTAGGCGGTAACGATCAGTATGGTTCTAAAAATGAATCGGCACCAACAACAGGCGTCGGGCTTTTAGGGGTCGGTCTTGTTATCGACAGCAAAGGAAATGATATGTATAACGGTTCCATCTATGCACAGGGTGCAGGACTATTTGGCGTTGGAGTTCTCTACGACAGAGAAGGTAACGACAAGTACAAATCATCTCTTTCATCACAAGGATGCGGATATTTTGGAATCGGGTTATGTTTTGACGGAACCGGTGACGACGAGTACTATATCCATGGTTCGGGTCAGGGACTCGGTGGAGTCGGCGGCGGTATTGGTGTTTGTGCATCATATAGCGGAAATGACAAATACACAGCGGAACCGTTCTCCGATGTTTTCAACCGTGGTGACTATCACAGTAAAAATAAAATCAACGGCAATGAAGCACAAGGGGCAGGGTTTGGACGACGTGGAGATGGTTCCGATGGTCACGCATGGGCAGGCGGACTTGGTGCTATAATTGACATTGACGGTAACGATTATTATTATTCGGGCAACTGGTCGCTTGGAGTCGGCTATTGGTTCGGAACAGGTATTGCAATTGACCGACGAGGTGATGATATATATAAATCTTGTTATTTCACTCAAGGATCGGGAGCACATTTTTGTAACGGCATTTTACTTGATGAAAACGGCAACGACAGACACGAACTGTTTGAAACCGCCGGAGCAGCTCTTGGCTTCGGATGGGATTATACAAACGCATTCTTAATAAACAAAAACGGTAATGACATATACAGAGCTAAAATGATTTCGATGGGACTTTCTCAAATTCGTTCTAATTCATTTTTCATTGATATCGGCGGTGATGACAGCTATTACCTTGGCAAAGGAACCCCCGGGCTTGGCGAGGCTACCTACCGCAAAGATTATGAGTTCCCGTCAAAATTGACACCATATTATTACTACGCAAAATCGTTTGGCGGTTTTATTGATATTGGCGGCAATGACAGATATTTTGACTTTACCGACAGCACCGAAACAGTTTCAACTGAGTTTATAAATAATTCTTTGTGGTTCCAACCGTCAAAGACTGATTCAACTTTCGGAGCCAATAATTATGGTGTTGGCATTGACGTTGAAGATGGTACTGTGCCGGAGTTGTTCTTGTGGGGTGATGAGGAGTAGGATGGATAAAGACATTCCAAAAACACTTTATAAATACAGAACATGGAAAAATGAAGATGGCAAACATGATTACAATAAAGACGTTATTATAAAGGATGAAATATACTTTGCTTCACCAATTCATTTTAACGACCCATTTGATTGTAAAATTCATATGAAATCTGAGTTGGAAAGTAATGAATATATAAGAAATGTCATAACTAATATTATTATAGAAGAACAACCTAATTTAAATCACCAAGACTTAACAACTCTTGTAGAACTTGAATTTAAGAAAAAATTATGGAAAGATCCTGAAAACTTAGAGAATGCAAGAATTAAAAACCAAGTTTCTAATTGATATTATTAAAGTTGATTACTACAAAGAATATCCAATTTTTCTTCCATCTGAAAATAATACTGAAGAATTTTTCAAAAAACCAATTTCATCAAAAGCAGATGACTGGTGTTATGAAAAAGAATATAGGTATTATTTATTCGAAAAGGCAGATATACCTATTCACCTTCCACCCAATATCATTGAGTCAGTATATCTTGGGTGTAAAATGCCTTTAGATAACAGACATAAAATTCTTAGAATATTAGCAACAAAACCATATCGTATAAAATTATTTCAAGCATCTATTGAGAAAGACACTTTTGGGCTTCAATTTACTGAAGTTAAATTTTAATTTGTTTAAACCATTACTGCACTGGATTCCGTGTCAAGCACGGAAAGGAGTTAAGGTGTCCTGATTTAAGTTTTTATAACTGAAAAAACTATTTTACTTAAAATTAATAGGAAAAAATTTACAAATTTCCACCCACTCCTTTCCTGCGTACGGGCTTGTTGAAAAACATCCATTCAGTCTTTGCGGGTCGAGTGAGTGATAACGAGTGAGGCATGGTAATCTATAAGCTTGATGCTTAACAAAAATATGAGACGGTCACATCCGCTTAGGCGGATTCGCAATGGTAGGATATTGTACTTTTTCAACAACTGCGTAGGCAGGAAAGAAATTGGAGAGAGTTTTATTGAATATGTGTTTTAAACTTTTTTGCAACATTTTGAGTATAAAACGTATATGTATAAAGTATAAAAAGGAGTTTAATGAGAGTTGTTGCATTAGCGGTATTATTAGTTCTGTTCTTTGGGTTTTTACAAGTTTTATTCCTGCGTTTTTTTGTCAAAGAATGGTGGCAGAATAGAACTATTCGCTCACTTGCGTGGGGATTACCGACGGTGGGAATTGTCGGCACAATATTTTGGGGTATCGGAGAATATTATACCAATAATATCATTTTGTATCCGGCGGCATTCTTTACCGTTTTAGTTTTTATTTTTGAAATATGTCTGACAATATCACTTCCGTTTTCAGGTATTTTTACATTTGTCAATTTTGGCTTTGATTTTATTAAAAAACCAGACAAGGACAGCCATTCATCGGTAGATAAAAAACGACGAAAAATTCTGCAGTCAGCAGCTGCTGCTGTTCCATTATTAGCACTTACGTCGGGAGCAGCCGGAGTTTTTCAAACGCTTAGTTCGGTGCGAGTGTTTAAAAAACCTATTCTGTTTGCAAATCTTCCCGATGATTTAAATGGTTTTCGTATATTACATCTATCAGATTTACATTTGAGACATTATGTTACATTGTCTGACCTTGAGGATGTTCTGCTTCGTTCAGAAAAATTCAAACCTGACATGATTCTGTTAACCGGCGATATTGCCGATGATTTGAAACTTCTTCCCGATGCCTTACAAATGGTAGACCAAATGAAAACTCCCAGATCGGAAGAGCGTCGTGTAGGGAAAGAGTGTAGATCTCGGTGGTCGCCGG
>CAJVYT010000315.1 GCA_913009765.1 uncultured candidate division Zixibacteria bacterium | reverse complement strand
CACTGCTGCTGTATCTACAGATGTGGAATAAAGCCAAGCAGACCCTGCCGCCTATTCAGGACATTAGCACGAACACGAAAAACCCACCTACATTCTGGTATTCACACAACTCCCGCATGTATGGTGGTCCTAAAATAGCCGCCCTGCAGAAAAAATTCTACCCGGATATCCAGCCATTAATATTACCCATATCTTCTGACAAGGCCTTCGATCTTTCTATCAAGCTTATCCGCAAGAAAGGATGGACACTATGGAAGCACAACCGTAAAGAAAAACATATAGAGGCCACAGAAAGAACATTCTGGTTTGGCTTTAGTGATGACGTGGTTATTCATATCAGGAAAATCGGTAAAAACAGGAGCCGGATAGACATGCGATCAACCTCTCGCGCCGGGGGTGGTGGCGATGGCGGCACCAACGCAAACCGGATACGCTCGTTCTTCAAGGCCCTTAAAAAGGAAGTCAGAAATATTCAGGGTAAAGTATGAAGGCTTAATCCCTCCGTCTCCTTTTACTATCACTACCAGCGTCCATGCCCAGGATTTTATCAAAAAATACGACCAGAACAAACAAAGTGCGTTCAGGAAGTGCATGATGAACCTCGCTAGAGGTTCTATGTGAATCCGTCCCCATTTTTGCAGCGTAAATCGTAATATCAGGGTAAATATTAAATGGCTGTGTTGGGATTCGTTTCTCTCATCCCAACCTACCGCGCTATTTGTTAGCTGGTTTCAATTTTGAACGATCAGCGCAATACATAAACACGTTTATATAACTGTCTGTGCGCCAGCCGCTATTTCTACCTCCGTCATTCCTCTGAAACCTCATAAATTTCATAACAACATGGTAGCCCTCTTTGTTTTTACCAAAATAGGTGATCGCATGATTCGGATTGGTAAGGCTTAGGTATTGCGTTCCCCCGGCCGAATAAGCCTTACTGAACTCGCTTACTTGCTCAATTTTTGAGTTTTTCCCATAGATTTCTATAATATAGCCATCCTGCTTTGGCTTATATACGACCTTAATTGGTTTCTTGGGATTAATCTTTTTTATATCTACAGACTTAGTGCTATTTGTAGCTATAGAAATACTCTCCAGCTCTTGAACGACACAATACAGCGGCTCAGCTATTTCACCTGCCAAAGAAGCCTGACAGCTTCCCAAGATCACTATGAAGACAATGTATGTATTTCTCATCATGACTCTCAGTCAGAATAAGCAGCTAACGGTTGAATTAAGGGACGCTGCGCGCTTTCTACGGGCGAACTTGAATGAGCTTTTAGATTTCATAATGTCACAATCCTAGGTATCGAACCCAATGGGCCGCGCATATGATTAGGAAACATAGCAATTTCGGCTTCCTTTTGTTCCTGCTCTGATAAAGATTCCCATAATGACGGTCGTATACAGGTATCCTCGGACTCAGTGATAGCACATCGATTGATGTATAGCTCTAAACCTTCACTTGTCTCTACTTCATCATTTATCCAATCGGTAAAGCCACTAGAATTAGGGAGCCATGAGGTAATCACGTGAGTAATTGATATTGCTGGTACAAGATTAAATGAAACTAGCGGTTGAGGTGTTCCCCATGTTTCTTTCATATGCGCCTCGTGCTGATCAAGTAAAGGAGTGTATATACAACAGCTAGACAATCCAATATTGTTGCTCACAGTTTTCCAAACCGTTGTAAAATCTGAGTAATCTTTATTATCAAATGCGGAATAGATACTATCCATATAATAAGGAGCATCTTGCTTGAAAAAAGCTGCAATGCTATCCCTAGTAGCCGCTATGTGTTCAATTACTTCCCTAGCCACGATATTTTTTAGGTCATTTAAGATTAAGGTTTTCCACTCAAGCATTCGTCGCTTCTGTGCAAACTCATAACTAAAAGCCCGAACAAATAGAATAAAAGCCTGCTCTTCATTATCCGGCTCAAGAGATCGTAACTCTATTGGTTCAAACACATCTCGGTCATGCTTTGCACAATAACCCATAAATGTTGATGCTTCGGCAATACCCATTTTTATGAGAAAGCGGCTGTCTGGTAATTGCTTTAATGTTTGGTAGTGATTTCGTTGCATTCCAAACACTTCACCGTTTTCGGCAATTGTTCTCAGCTGCCCTAATTTCTGCTGAGAATGTGAATTTATAGCGATAAGCTTACAGCCTGGATAAAAGCATTTTGAGCGTAGGTTATTAACTTTCTTCTGAGCCTTCCCAAAAGCTTTAGCTACTGCGCGCCTATACGTACGTTCATCCATATCAACAATTGAAATCTATCGGTTGATTATGCGGCTGGTACCAATATTGTGTTATGCCGCCAAAACAATAGGAAATAATAGAAGATAGACCACAATTTATCTACTTGTTTTCCCTCCCCTTCACAGCGCACCAAAACGAAGGTGTTTTTATCCCCCCTTCGACGCAGCCGAGTAATAAATCGTCATACCGGGGTAAATATTAAATGGCTGTGTTGGGATTCGTTTCTCTCATCCCAACCTACCGCGCTATGGATAGGGCGTTGGGGTTCGTTCCTCACCCCAACCTACCGTGCTAAAACTCCATTATATATTGCACCTAGCAAATTAAAATCATACGTTAGCCATAAAAATATTTACTGCTGAATCTGTATTAATTGCAGGGAATCTGGTCGTATCTTATTACGACCGACAATGTTTCTGCCGCCAGATATCAATACGGTATTTTCATTTACCTTAGTAGCAATAAAACCTACACGCCCCGGTATCGACTTACCTCTCCTATCAAATATCACCATAGGTGGGCCTTCTTTAACAAGACCTGAGCTATCCCACCTCTTATAAGCACCGTCGCCACGTATTATTAATAATCCATTTTGGAATGATAAGGTATCTATTCCATCGTTATCTGTGCGCCATCCATGGACCCTTTCTTTGAACCATCTGTTTGCCCATAATCTTAGATCACTTGATAGCTCCCGTAATCGACCATTACTTAGGTCATAGTGCCACACAGATACGCCTTTATTTCGCGAAGCGAGTACTACTGTAGAGTCATGCAGTAAAGTCCAATTTAAAATCACACTTCTGTTTATATTTCTACCATTAAACGCCGCATAAAATACTTTCTGATCATCAACCGGGACACGCTTAATGCGTTTTGTCGTATTATCCCAAATATAGTTATTTTCAACACTTTTTGTTTCTCCAAATCTTATATATTCTCGATTACATTCATTCTCACATTTTTTGTCTATCTCGATAGTATATTTTCTTTCATGGCCACCAGCTATCAATATTCGCTTGGACTTCAATTTTAAAAGTTCAAATTTTTCTCTTGGTGTTGGTAGCTTACCTACAGGGATAAGCTTTCCATCTGGGGGAGTCCATTCGTATATGCGTGTTTCTGATAAATAAATAGAATCTGTATATATTGGCCGAACAACCAACCATGGATTGGTTCCCATAGGGATTATTTGCTCATCACAATAAAATCTTGGCCCATCTACTAACTCCCATTTCCTATTCGTATAATTAAAAGATTGCATGTTTTTAAGATCATAAACCTCTATTGGTAACCGATTCTTTACCAATCTGGTTTTACTACCCCTATCAGAACAGCTGTAGCCGGTTGACCCGCCTGCTATCATCACTCTGTTATCGGGCAATCTAAACAAAAGGGGGGTCGTTCTTGGTACATTTAAAACTGCGCCATTCCCTGAAAATCGATGATACGCATCATAGGAACTTGATTCACGAACAATAAACCTCCCATTTTTATTCTCTATCATCCCTCCCGCTATCAATACATGACTATTACCAACATAAATGGCCTCATGCCGATAAATCATCTTTCCTCTTTTTCGGGCTAATAGTACCGCTGCGCTTGGATTTTCCTCCTTGTGCTTTTCATATTTATTTTCGTTCTTGCGTTTTTCAGAAAGCAAAAATGAAGGGTAATGCTTGATTATGGGAGGATATAATACACGCAAAAAAACCGATAAAAGAAGAAGAATGAGCGCGATAAAAAATATGCTAAAAAAAGCAATGATGGCGGAAAGCAGAATTTTAACGCATGTTGGCATCAATCACATGCCTGCTCACTAGGAGAATATCGAGATGCTAGACCAACAATCTCATCATTCTTTGCTATATTGGAAATATATAGAGCGTAATCATAGCCACCATAAGCTGCAGGATATTCAATAAAAAAATCCATTCTTCCATCCCTGTCTAAATCTCCTATCCAAGAAGGGGGGTTAATAAATGCAACATTACCAACTGGAACAGCGTATAACAATTGTCGTTTGTCATCTTTTTCTATATAGAAACGAATTTCATTGTTAGCATATTTTGGTGCCCAACGTACCCATGTGTTTTTACCTGCCGGTAATAACCGCTCTACAGTACTTTTACCGCTACTCGGACGTAATTTTCCAAACATGGGTTTTTCATCAGGCCGAGGATAATATCTTGCTCTAGGAAAGGTATGATAATAAGTTTCCACACTAGTAGCGCTTATCCCAAAACCTTTAATTGCAAAAACAGGCAACTTACCATTTTTTACAGAGAGTCGGACCCAATCTATGCTATCACCACCGGAACATGATCCACGTTTTATCCCGAATTTGATCTTAGATAATTTACAACCAGTACCATCACAATACATGCCATACCATGTATCTACTGTTTTAACATCATTAATAGTCCTTAATGGAGCGCTTGAAAACAACGGGGGATTAAGATCAGAGGTCATTTCTCCTCGTGCCCATACTATGGATGTTAAAATTACTGCGCAAAACGTACATCCGATAATTGCCAGCCTTTTTCTAGAGTCTGTCCTGCTTTGACTTTCCCTAAAAAACAAAGATGGGAACTGATTATATTTGTTCATTGAATTGATCCCTTTATTCAAAAAGTAATATTGACTCCTGGCAGAAAAATAAACCTACACCACCAATCTCCCCCCATCCACCGCAATAATCTGCCCGGTAATATAATCCGCATCACGAATCAAGAACCGTACGGTGCTGGCGACATGTTCCGGGCTACCGGGTTGTTTCAGCGGGATGCGGGAGACAATGCGTTGCTTGGCCATTTCGTCGAGGTCGTTTTCCGGCCACAGGATGGCGCCGGGGGCCACGGCGTTGACGCGTACCTCCGGGGCCAGTTCCCGTGCCAGGGCCTTGGTCAGACTAATGAGTCCGGCCTTGGCGGCGGTGTACACCGGGTGGTTTTTCAATGTACGCATGCCGTGGATATCGCTCAGGTTGACGATGCAGCCCCTGCTGGCCTTCAGATGGGGTGCCGCCGCCTGACTGAGGAAAAACG